>DATMQU010000558.1:0-5318 GCA_035566715.1 Vicinamibacteria bacterium | reverse complement strand
CAGATTGCATGGCCCCGATCATGCGGTCCAGGCCGAACTTGCGGAAGGTGTAGCTCTGGACGCCGACCTGGATTCCCCCGAACACCGACGGCGGTATCTTGCCCTCTGCGGCGCGGGCTCCGGGCAAGAAAAGACCGGCGGAGGCCCCCGCCAACCCGGCCGAGAACGCACGACGCGTGATCCTGGTCATGATGCCTCCCTGTTGGCCTTGATGGTATGCCGAGCCGCCGCTTCTTCAAAAGGGTTCGACCACGGCCGGCCCTGGGTTGACGGGTGTGGGCCACTGAGCGTAACGTGCGCCCCTATCCTCCGCGCGAGGAGGCATCATGTCCGTCCCTGCGTTCCGACCCCAATTCATGCGGATCGGCGTCCTCACCGCCGCCCTGCAGGAGCTGACCCCGCGGGCCGTCCGCGACCCAGACCCCGACCGAGCCATCGAGGACTGGCTCGCCTTTGCCCGCGAGCTGGGCGTGGACGACATCCAGCTCTCGGCCGCCTTGCATCCGACGGAGGCGGACATCCCGGCCGAGGCCTTGCTGGACCCGGTCGCCAACACCCTGGACCTGCGGGCGCCCTTCGATCGAGGCCGCGCGCGACGCGTCCAAGCGGCCCTCCAGTCTTACCGGGTGGGCCTCTCCGACCTGGCGTACTTCGATAACATGCTCCACCACGACCCCGCCGTCCGAAGGAAGAAGCACGCCTTCATGGGACGGGTGTTCGAAGCGGCAACCCTGCTTGGGGTGACCGCGGTCTGCGGATTCGTGGGACGAAACCAGACCCTGAGCATGGACCAGAACCTCGAAGACTTCCGGGAGAGCTTTGTACCCCTGCTCAAGGAGGCGAAGGCCAGGGGCCTCGTCTACCGCGTCGAACAGTGCCCGATGCCGGGCTGGACCACGGGGGACAACTTCCACAACAACATCGCCTACACGCCCGGGACCTGGATCGCTCTCCACCGGATCTGCGAGAGGGCGGGGGTGGGGGACCAATTTCGGATCCACTACGACCCCTCCCACGCCATCCTGATGGGGCAGGACACACGTTCGCTGTTTCAGTACCTGCGGGACGAGGGTTATCCGTTCTTGATCGGCGGCTTCCACGTGAAGGGCCAGGTCATCGACGCCCGGGGCGTGGCCGGCTGGGGTTACGGCGGGCAGACGGTGGAGCGCGGGGACTGGAAGGACGGGCGGCCCTCCGAGAACCCGGCGGACCAAGCCCTGGCCTGGCGAAAGCAGACGGTTCTCTGCGAGCACGAGCTCCCGGGCACGGCGCGCCACGACCCCTTGGCCTACCTCCAGAACCGCAGCGTGGACTGGCTGGACCATCAGCTCGCCGCCCGCGAACTGCTCGTGCTGGACGTCCCCAGGACGCACCTGGTGGTGGAGCACGAATACCCGAAGGCCCGCATCCAGGACAAGGAGCGCCTGCTCCCGATCCTGGCGGGGTCCATCGCGTTCACGCGCAAGATCGACGAGGCGGCGGCCTGCATGTACGCCCTCCAACGCGAGGTTCTGCCCGGCCAGGGCATCCCGGTCCAGGGTCGGGGCCGGGAGGCCTACCGGAGCTAGGGGCAAGAGAGCGGCGACTCCGCCTCCCGCGCCAGGCAAGCCATCTCCTTGCCCTGGAATGACTTCCATGGATCGCGGACGAGCCCGGCCTCTCCCCGAGGGTCGGGTCGACCCCTCCCCCCCGCGAGGATGCCCCCGCTCCGGGGGTCCCGCCCCCCCCCAAAGAACGCCCCTCCGGTGAGGTCGCCGTAGTTCGGCTATCATCGCTGAAGGGAGGTAGGGTTGCGGATCCGCTTCCAAACCAAGGTTTTGCTCCTCGTCCTGGCCGGGGTCAGTCTGCCCGTGTCGCTCATGGGCTGGTACTTGCTCCACGCCAACGGGGAGGTGCTGGCGGAGAAAGTCCGCGAGGCGCTCTCCAACCAGGTCTTCCGCTGCAGCAGCCAGCTCGACGACTGGATGCAGCAACGGCTGCACGAGGTCTCGCGGTGGTCGGCGTCGTTTGTAGTGTTCGAGAGCGTGGAAGCGCTCACCCGACCCGCGGTGGAGGCGAACAAAGCGCGACGGGATCTCGCCGCCTACCTGGAGTCCGTGCTCGGGCACTACCGTAACTACGAGTCCCTGTTCGTCATCGACCCCCGGGGTAGGGTGCTCGGCTCCACCCGCCAGGAGCGCTGGGAGGACTGGGGTCAGGCCCTGCTCGATCGCGGCGGCCTTGAGCGCGGGGGAGTCGTAAGCCCAATTCATCGGTCCGCCTTCGAAGGCCGACCCACGATGTTGGTGGTGCACACCATCCAGGGCCGGTCCGAAAACGCTATCGGGTATTTCGTGGAGCGGGTGGATCTGCGTGAGTTGGAGTCGCTCTTGGGGCCCACCGACACCGACCCCCCGTACTCTTTCTGGCTGCTGGACGAGAAGGGTCGGGTGATGCTGCGGGCGGGCAAGGTGCCCGATGCCCCCGGCGAGCAAGTGTTTCCCGGGAAGCTGCCCGCGGAGGGCCAAGAGACGGGCACCGTGGCCAGCGTCTTCATGCCGGGCACGGGCACGGTGATCTACGCCGTGCGCCGCCTGAGCGGACCCACCCGCGGCTTCGTGGCCGCCACCGTCTCCGCCAGCGCGGCCTACCGCCTCCTGAACGAAGCCCGCACTCGGCTTCTGGTCATCGTCCTGCCCCTGGTGGGCATGGTGCTTCTGACCAGCTTCCTCGTGGCGCGCAATCTTCTGCGCCCCGTCTTGAAGCTACACGAGGCGGCCAAGGAGATCAGCGCCGGTGATCTCGAGGTCTCGCTCTCCGTACACGGGAACGACGAGATGGCCGATCTCACGCGCGCCTTCAATGAGATGACCCTGCGCGTGCGAGAAAGCCAGCGGACGCTGGAGTCGCTGGCCATCACCGACGGCCTCACCGGGCTCTACAACCGGCGCCACTTCGAGGACACCGTGGACAAGGACCTGCGGCTCTGCGAGCGTGACGGACGCACATCGAGCCTGCTCCTGCTCGATCTCGATCACTTCAAGGAATACAACGACCGCTGGGGCCACACCCAGGGCGATACCGAGCTCAAGCGGGTGGCGGCCGTGGTCAAGGACTCGATCCGTGCCACCGACATGGCCTTTCGCTACGGCGGAGAGGAGTTGGCCGTGCTCCTCCATTCCTGCCCCAAGGGCCAGGCGGCGCAAGTGGCGGAGAAGCTCCGCCAAGCGGTCCGCGCGCCCTCCGTGAAGCCGGGAGCCCTCGAGGGACGCACCACCACGATCTCCGTCGGCGTATCCACATTCCCGGAGGATGCCCACGGCGTGCGCGAGCTCGTGGACGCCGCCGACGGCGCGCTGTACGCGGCGAAGAACCAAGGGCGGGACCGCGTCATGCTGGCTAAGGCGATCCCCCCCGCCCCCACCTCACCCGCGGAGGCACGCCGAGAGGCCAAGAAGGAAGAGACGCCCGTCCGCCCGTCCTAGGTTTGAGTCGACGAGCGGGCGCGGGGCTGCTTCAGGGCGGGGGCGGGCTCGCCTCCCGGCCCTTCGTGACCATGTCCTGGACCTTGCGGGCGAAGAATACCGCCGCCCCAAAGTTGTTCTCGCTGAGCTGACGCTCGGCCTTGGTCAGCAGCTCCTGGCAGCGCCCCAGCGTCACCTTGTCCCGCGCGTCCAGGCGGCCCATGAGGATGCGCGCCTCGGCAATTGCGGAGGACGCATCGGCCTTGGTCTCGTTTCCCTGCAGCCGAGCCTTGGTGCGCAGGACCTCCGTCTCCGTCAGCTCCAACTCCCGCTGGAGCAGGCTCACCCGCTGTTCCAGCCGCCGTCGCTCTTCCTCGCTCCGGCGCAGTCGACCGGCGAGGTCCGAGCTGTCGTGCGCGGCCTTGTCGGGAGGCGGGCCCTTCGGATAGAGCCGGGCCAGGTCGGTGGCACAGTGCGCTTCCGCCGCGGCCAGCCGTCCCAGGACTCCGGCCCTCTGCGTGGCGTCGGGCGTGGCCCCGCTATTCGCGCTGATCGCCTCCGCCTCCTTAAGATGGCCCTCGGCCTGATTGAAGATTTCGGGAACCCGCTGGGGGGCGCCGGCGCGGCGGGCCTCGTCTACGGCAACGCGGGCCGGTCCCAGGTCCAGCCCTCCCGTGGGTTTGGTCCCCCCCTTTGTACTCGCGCAACCGACGAGGGAAGCCGCAAGGAGGACGGCCCAGAAGACTCGGAAGAGCATACCCACGAAGAGTCTAGCACGGGGTGGGCGACGGGGCTCACGAGCCCCGGTAACGCCCCCGCCGCGTGTGTTTACATCGTTTCTGCGAGGAGCTCGCTGAAGGTGTCGCGGCCCAGGCCCAAGGGCTGCCCGACCAGGGGACCCTTCTTCAGGACGGGTTCGCTGTCCTCGTAGGTCGGCCGGTCCCCTTGATAAAGGCACCCGATGGGGATCCGGGAGCCAAACTCCAGGGATTTCTGCAGGGCCGCCACCTGGTCGGTCGGATCGTACCCTTTCTCATCTTCCAGCTTATAGACCCGCTCCTTGAACCAGGGGTAGGTGTTGACCTTGTTGAAGGTGACGCAGGGACTGAAGACGTCGATCAAGGAGAAGCCCCGATGCGCGATGGCAGCGGCGGTCAGCTTCGTGAGGTGCTTCGGCTCTCCGGAGAAGCCGCGGGCCACGTAGGTGGCGCCGGTGGCGATGGCCAGGGCCAGGGGCTGGATGGGCTTCTCCACGTTGCCGCGGGGAGTGCTCTTCGTCTTGTGGCCCTCCGTGGTGGTGGGGGAGGCCTGGCCGGTGGTGAGACCGTAGATTTCGTTGTCCATGACGATGTAGGTCAGGTTCAGGTTGCGCCGCATGGCGTGGATGAAGTGGCCCAGGCCGATGCCGTAGCCGTCGCCGTCGCCGCCGACCGCCACGACCGTCAGGCTCTGGTTCGCCAGTCGCGCCCCCGTGGCGAACGGCAGCGCCCGGCCGTGCAGGCTATGCACGCCGTAGGAGCGGAAGAAGCCCGGCAGGTTCGACGAGCAGCCGATACCGGACACCACGAGCAGCCGGTGCGGTGAAATCTCCAGCTCGGCGCACGCCTTCTGCAAGACGTTCAACACGCCGAAATCGCCGCAGCCGGGGCACCAGTCCGGCGGCACGTCCGCCTTGAAATCCTTGACCTCCAGCTTCTTCGGAGGAGTCAGCGTCAGGGTGGTCATGGTCCTTGGTTCCTCGCTTGGTGTGGAGGTGTTGGTCAACGAGCGTCCGCGACGGCCAGGCCGTCCCACGGGGCGCCGACGCCGGTGGGGTGTTCGGCGCGCCAGCCGGGTTCGGTGGACAGCACTTCGACGATCTCCTTTCGTCCCTCC
>DATMQU010000557.1:0-6853 GCA_035566715.1 Vicinamibacteria bacterium | reverse complement strand
CGGTACGCAAAGGCCCTACCCCCGCGCCCGCGGGGAGGGGCCCTGGGGCCCGGTCACGCGTCCCTCCCGCCTCCCGGTGAGACGGTGGTTCAGGCAATCATGCTCGCCAGGGCCAGCTCCTCCGCGCGCCCCCTGTAGCTGGCCGGCGGCTCCAGGGGGGGATGGGTGAGGAAGGCAGTCACGATCTTGTCGAGGTAGTGGCGCAGGGGCTCATGGCGGAAGCCCAGCTCCTCCTTGGCTCGCGAGGGATCCAGGAAGGACATCCAGCGCCCGCTGAAAGGGGAGACGTCCAGGGGGTCGAGGCCGGCCTCGCGCAGCCGATCGGAGGAGATGGCTACGATGCGGGCGGGAGCCCCCAGGACCTCCGCCGTGGTGCCCACGAGCTCGGCCAGGGTAGGCGTCTCGTCCTGGGCAAGATTGTAGGCCCGGCCGAAGGTGGCTGGGTTGCCGAGCAAGCGGAGGGTTTCGCGGGCGACCGCACCCCCGTAAACATGGCGCGTGGGTTTCTCGCCGCCGTCGGGGAGGAGGAGCGGGCCCCCGTCCAGGAGCCTCCAGACGTAGCCCTCCAGGCGGCGGAAGTGATCGCGCTCCCCGTTCACCATGGGAATGCGCAGGCGGGTGGCCGGGAACCGGGAGCGGGCCCAGGCCTCGGCCAGCGCGTCCTCGGCCCCGCGCTTCCCCATCCCGTAGTCCCATTCCTTCCACTCCTCGGGGTCCGGGGGAGCGGGAATCGTGGGGCCGTCGTAGTCGCTCTCTTGCGCGGGGCGGGGGCAGGAGTCACGTACCAGATAGACCTGGCCGGTGCTGATCATCACGTAGTGGCCCACGCGGCCCCCGCCCAGGACGTCCACCGCCTGCCGCGTGTCTTCCGCGCGATAGGCGGTGAAGTCCACCGCGGCGTCGAACTCGCGGCCGGCCAGGAGTCGGGCGAAATCGCCCGTGGTCCGGTCCCCGCGCAGACGCGCCACGCGCGCGAGGAAGGGGTCTCCGCGCTGGCCACGGTTGAAGAGGGTGACCTGGCAGCCCGCGGCCAGGAGCCGCCAGGTCAGCTGGTAGCCGACGAAGCGGGTCCCCCCCACCACCAGTACCTTCAGGGCAGCGTCTCCTGCTCTATGGCCCGGGTCTGTTCGCTTCGGAACTTCCGCAGGGCCCCCCTGAGCTCCGGCCGCCCGTTGGCGAGGATGGCCACTGCGAGGAGGGCGGCGTTGATCGCCCCCGGCTTGCCGATGGCCAGGGTCCCCACGGGAATGCCCCCCGGCATCTGCACCGTGGAGAGGAGGGAGTCGAGCCCCTTCAAGGCCGGACTCTCCATGGGCACGCCCAGGACCGGGAGCAAGGTGTGGGCGGCCACCACCCCCGCCAGGTGGGCGGCGCCGCCCGCGGCGGCGATGATCACCTCCAGGCCCCTCTCCTCCGCCCGTCCCGCGTAATCCTGGGTGGCGGCGGGGGTGCGATGGGCAGAGAGAACCCGGCATTCGTGGGGGATGTCGAAGCGACTTAGGGTCTCGTCCGTGTGGCGCATGGTCTCCCAATCGGACCGGCTCCCCATGATGACGCCCACCAGAGGCCCGGTTCCGGCGCTCTTCTTTCTCATGCTTCCTTCCGTTTGCGGTGGATGTTGTAGACGCCCCGGCCCTCCGCCACCAGAACGTCCCCTTGGGTCAGGTTGACGCGGACGTGGCAGACGCGATTGCCCTTGCGGACGAGCTCGGCCTCCGCGCGCAGGGGTCCAGAGAGACCGGCCGGTTCCAGGTAGTCGACCCTAAGGTCCACGGTGGAGACGGACTCCCCCGGCCCCAGGGCCGACCAGGCGGCCACGCCCCCAGCGGTGTCGATGAGGCTGGAGAGCACCCCGCCGTGGAGCGCGGGCCGCCGGAAGTCCCCCACGAACTCCGGGCGCACGGGGAGCACCAGCACCGCCCGGCCCCGCTCCACCCGCTCCCCGCGGATGCCCAGGAGCTTGTTGAAGGGGACCTGCTCCTCCATGATCTTGAGCACGTCGCGGGGGCCGAAGCTCATGCGCCCCGCACCCCAGCGGCCCGCACGGCAACGTGCTCTCCCGGGGCCAGGGAACGGAGCGCCGCCCCCCGGATCACTGGATCGGCGAGCAGGGACAAAGAATCTTCTCTTCGCGGTTGGCGACCGGTCGTTGGCAAGTCTTCGTTCTCTCGACGGTCCGAGTATATACGCCGCGGAAATGGGTTGCAGCGCGGGGAATCGAACATCGAACGGTACCAAGCCCGATGGACGAGGTGTCGCTCCTTGCGGTCGCGACCGCCCTCTCGGCCAACGTCCTAAGGGCCTCGGGAGGGGGTCGATCCACTGACCCCGAATCCAGCGGGCGCTCGGCGCTCGGCTTGACCCTGGTCCGCCCCCTCCGGTCTAATACCGGATTGCCTCGCGCGCCGCGCGGCGAGGGTGAGGAACGAGCCGATGAGCCAGAGACGGGCCTGCATCACCGCCTTGGGACTCTATGTCCCGGAGCGGGTCATGACCAACGCGGACTTCGAGAAGATCGTGGACACCTCCGACGAATGGATCCGCACCCGCACCGGGATCCAGGAGCGGCACGTGGTAGAGCCTGGCACCCCCACCAGCGAACTAGCCCTGCGCGCCGCCCGCGACGCGCTGGCCCGGAGGGGGGTGGAGCCAGGGGAGGTGGACCTCATCATCGTGGCTACCGTCACCCCGGACATGATCTTCCCCGCCACCGCCTGTCTGATCCAGGACAAGCTGAAGGCCGCCCACGCCTGGGGCTTCGACGTCTCCGGCGCCTGCTCGGGCTTCCTCTACGCGCTCACCATGGGCGCCCAGTTCATCGAGACGGGCGCCCACAAGAAGGTCCTCGTCATCGGGGCGGACGTGATGACCTCCATCCTGAACTACCAGGACCGGGCCACGTGCGTGCTCTTCGGGGACGGAGCGGGGGCGGTGCTCCTGGAGGCGGGCGAGGACGGCTCCGGAATCCTCGATTTCGAGCATGAAGTGGACGGCTCCGGAGGCTGCTGCCTCTACATGCCCGCGGGGGGGAGCGCCCATCCCGCCTCGCACGAGACGGTGGACAAGAAGATGCACACCGTCCACCAGGAGGGCCAGCAGGTCTTCAAGTACGCGGTGCGGAAGTTCCCCGAGGTCAGCCGGCGGCTGCTGGAGCGGAATGGCCTCACCGTCGACCAAGTGGACCTCTTCGTGGCCCACCAGGCCAACCTCCGCATCATCGAAGCGGCCCGGGAGCGGCTGGGCCTGCCGGAGGCGAAGGTGGTGAAGAACATCCACAAGTACGGCAACACCACCGCCGCCACCATCCCCCTCGCCCTGGGCACCGCCCTCGACGAGCGGCGCCTGCGCCAGGGCGACCTCGTCCTGCTGGCCGCGGTGGGGGCGGGCTTCACGGTGGGGTCGGTCCTGCTGCGCTGGTCGGGAGTGGACTGGCCCTGACCTTCCCCGCCGCATGCCCACGATCCTGATCACGGGAGCAAACCGCGGCCTGGGCCTGGAGTTCGTGCGCCAGTACGCGGCCGAGGGTTGGGAGGTGCATGCCTGCTGCCGGAGGCCAGGGGCGGCGGACGACCTGCGCGCGCTTCGGGAGACGGGGGCCAAAGTCCGCGTGCACGCGCTGGACGTGGCCGACTTTCCCGCCATCGACGCCCTGGCCCACGAGCTTGCGGGGACCGCCCTCGACGTTCTCCTCAACAACGCCGGGATCTTCGGGCCCCGCCTCCGGGCCGGCGGGGACCGGGGCCAGTTCTTCGGGGCCATGGACTACGAGGCCTGGGCCCAGGTGACGCGCGTGAACACCATGGCCCCCTTGAAGATGGCGGAGGCCTTCGTCGAGCACGTGGCCGCGAGCGGCCAGAAGAAGATCGTCACCCTCACGAGCTCGATGGGATCGATCGCGGAGACGAGCGGGGGCTTCTATGCCTACCGCTCGAGCAAGGCGGCCGTGAACATGGTCATGGCTTCCCTGGCCCGGGACCTGGCCGGCCGGGGCATCAAGGTGGCCGTCCTCTGTCCGGGCTGGGTGCGAACGGACATGGGCGGCCCCGCCGCCCCCGTGAACAAGGAGGACAGCGTCCGCGGCCTGCGTCGCCTCGTCGCCGGCCTGACCGCGGAGCGCTCGGGGACCTTCACCCACTACGACGGCTCCCCCGTCGCCTGGTAGCCCTACTCTTCGACGAACTCGTGCTCGGAAAGGCGCACGGTAAGAACCGGGCAGGGGGCCTTGCGCAGCACCCGCTCGGCGGTGGAGCCGAAGAGGGCCTGGTCGAGGAGGCCCTTGCCGTGGGTGCCGAGCACGATCATGTCCGCCGCCTCCTCACGCGCGATGCGCAGGATCTCGGCCGAGGGCTTGCCCTGGATCACCTGCTCCCGGACGTCCGCCCCCTTGGAGCGAACCTCGGCCGCCAGCTTGCCGAGCTCGATCTTGGCGTAGCCGGAGATCTCCTCGAAGACCTCCGCCATGGGCACCGGGAAGAGGTCGCTCGCGTAGCCCACGGTCAGGTTCTCCACCACGTGGAGGAGGACGATCTCCGCCTTGTACTCGCGGGCGAAGGAGACGGCGTAGGTCAAGGCGTGCCGGGCGCTCTCCGAGAAGTCCGTGGGAACCAGGATCCGTTTGAGGTTGATCATGGTTGGGGGGGCTCCAACAATCGAGATTCTAGACCTCCCGCCCCTTCCCGGTCGAGCGCTTTTTCCCCGCCTCCCCTCGCGCCTTGACCTGGCGCGCCCGGGGACGGAATAATCGGCCTAAAAGGGGCGGCGGGGCATGGCGGAGACGGAGAAACCAGCTGGCGGGCTCCGCAACGTGGTGGTGAGCGAGAGCCGCATCTCGTCCATCGACGGCGAGCGGGGGATCCTGGCCTACCGGGGGATCGACATCCACGCCCTCGCCGAGAGCTCCACCTTTGAGGAGGTGGTGTTCCTCCTCCACCGGGGCGTCCTCCCCCGCCGGGCCGAGCTCAAGGCTTTCACGGAGGCGTTGGCCGCGGAGCGGGACGTGCCTCCGGCCGTGATCCGGGTCCTGCGCGACCTGCCCGCGGGAACCCATCCCATGACCGCCCTCCGCACGCTGGTCTCCGCCCTGGGCGCCCTCGACCCCGCGGCCGAGGACGACAGCGAGGCCGCGAACGCGGCCAAGGCCCGGCGGCTCACCGCCCAAATGGGCACCCTCGTGGCCCTCATCGACCGCATCCGCCGGGGCTCGGACCCCGTGGCCCCCGACCCCGCCCTCCCCCACGCCAGCAACTTCCTTTACATGCTCACGGGCCGGCGGCCCACCGCGACCGCGGCCCGCGCCATGGACGTGGCCCTCGTCCTCCATGCCGACCACGAATTCAACGCCTCCACCTTTGCCGCCCGGGTGGCGGCCTCCACCCTGGCCGACATGCACGGCGCCATCACCGCCGCCCTCGCCACCCTCAAGGGCCCGCTCCACGGGGGGGCCAACGAGGCGGTCATGCACATGCTGGAGGCGGTGGGGACCCCCGACCGGGCGGAGGCCTTCCTGGCCGAGGCCTTCGCGGCCAAGCGGAAGATCATGGGGTTCGGCCACGCGGTCTACCGCACCGAGGACCCGCGGGCCACCCACCTTCGTCCCCTCGCGCGCGCCCTGGGCGAGGAGGCGGGAGACGGCCGCTGGTACGCCCTCTCCGAGAGGATCGAGGCGATCGTGCACGCCCGCAAGGGGCTCTACACCAACGTGGACTTCTACTCCGCCTCCGCCTACCGCGCCCTCGGCGTCCCCACCGACCTCTTCACCCCCGTGTTCGCGGTCTCCCGCATCTCGGGCTGGACCGCCCACGTGCTCGAGCAGCTCTCCAACAACAAGCTGATCCGCCCGGAGAGCGCCTACACCGGCCCCCGCAACGTCCCCTACGTCCCCCTCGACCAGCGGGGGTAGGCCGCGGGGCCCCGCGTTGACGCCCTCCGCGGGACGACCTATTCTTGATCTTCTGCGCTCTCGCCCGGTCTGGACATGAAACGCGAACCAATGGTCTTTGCGGTGGGGGGAATGCTCTTCGGCTTCGTTCTGGGCTACATGGTCGCGAACCTGGGGAGCGGCCCCGCCGACTCTGCCCGTCCGGCCGCGGCCGCTCCCTCCCTGGCGGGGTCGGCCGACCGCGCACGCCCCCCCGCGAGCCCCCCCGGTCTCGATCCCAACGAGTTCAAGGCCCTGGAGTCGCTGGCCTCGCGGGAGAAGGGCAACGTCCAGGTGCGGGTGGAGCTCGGCAACCTGCTCATGGACAACTCCCGCTTCGAGGAGGCCGCGCGCTTCTACCGGGAGGCCCTGGCCCTGAAGCCGGACCAGCCGGATGTCCGGGTGGACCTGGGGGCCTGCCTGGTCAACGCGGGCAAAGCCGGAGAGGGGCTCCTGGAATTCGAGAAGACCCTCCAGAAGGACCCCACCCACAAGAAAGCCCTCTTCAACAAGGGCATCGCCCTCATGGAGACGGGCCGGACCCAGGAGGCGGTGGCGGTCTGGGAGGGCCTCCTGAAGCGCTTTCCCGATGACCCCCAGCTCCAGGGGCTGCGCAAGCAGATCGAGCAGGTCCGGGGCGCGGCCCGGAGGCCCTCGTGATACGGCTCTTGGCCATTCTGTTCCGCTTCCTGATGGCCCTTCTCTTGGTGCGGCTGGGCCTGCGGGCGCTCTCCTCCTGGCTCGGTCCCCGGACCTCCCCCGGGCCCGGGCAGCCCGCTCCGCCCCCCGAGGATCTGGTGCGGGACCGGATCTGCAACACCTTCCTGCCCCGGAGCCGCGCTGTGCGGGCGGTGGTGGGCGGCCACGAGGAGCATTTCTGCTCGACCGCCTGCCGCGACCGGGCCCTCCTCGGCGTCTCCCAAGCCTCGTGAGTGA
>DATMQU010000556.1:0-6748 GCA_035566715.1 Vicinamibacteria bacterium | reverse complement strand
CCCCGAGATCCGCTCCCGAGCCAACGTTACCCTCCGCGAAGGGCCGGCCCGGGCCGTGACCCCGGGCCAGGATCCGAACGCTCCTGGAACCCTGCTCCGTCTAGCCGCCGAGCACCAGGACTGGGTGCGGCGAGAGGGGATCGATCTCTACCACGCCACCACGCCCGTGCTTGTGGAACTGCCGGTATTTCCGCAATGGGACGTGTGTCCGATGGTGGCCACCTTCTACGACGCCATACCGCTCCAGTATCCGGATCAGTATCTAACGGGTCCCGGCTCCCGAGAGTCATACGCACGGGGGCTGGAGTTTCTCCGGAACGCCAACCGGCTCCTTGCCATCTCCGAGTCCGCGCGGAGGGACGCCTCCCTGCATCTCGGGATCCGGGCAGAAAAGATCGACGTAGCTCCCCCCGCCGCCGAGGCATGCTTCCGGCCTCTGGCGGAGGAAGAGATCGGATTCACCCTGCGGGGCCTCCGCCAGCGTGTCCACCTGCCCTCCCGCTACGCGCTGGCGGTGGTGGCCGTGCATCATTCCAAGAATCTGGACACGCTCTTCCGAGCCTATTCGCTGCTGGATCCCCGCCTGCGCGAGCTTCTGCCCCTGGTCGTCTGCTGCGACCTAGATGGCCCGCCGGACGCACGCCTCCGGACCCTGGTCGATGCGGCGGGAGTCGCGGACGACGTCGTGGCCACGGGCTTCGTGAGCGACGAGGAGCTGGCCGCGCTCTACAACGCCGCCACCATGGTGCTTCACCCTTCGCGGCACGAGGGCTTCGGGCTGCCCGTGCTGGAGGCCATGCATTGCGGCAAGCCCGTGATCGCCGCCCGGGCGGGTGGTCTTCCCGAAGTGGGGGGCGAGGCCGTGCTGCTGCTCGACCCTGGCGACGCGGAGGTCTGGGCGCGCGCAATCGAGGAGCTGTACCGCGACCCCGACCGCCGCCGAGAAATGGGCGAGCGTGGCCGCGCCCAGGCGGAAGAATTCCCCCCCCGACGACTCGGCGAAGCGACGTTGGCCGCTTATGGGCGAGCGACCGCGGCCCCCCGGGGAACGGCCGGCTCCCGGAGGCGGGTGGCCGTGTGGACGCCCTTTCCACCGCAGGCGAGCGGAGTTGCGGACTACAGCCGGGAGCTGCTGGACGAGCTGCGGGGCGGGTGTGACCTGGAGATCTTCGTGGACGATGGAGTGCTCCCCTCGCCCGCCCTCCTCGCCCGCTACGCGGTCCACCATTTCCGCGCCTTCCCCCGCCGTCACGCCTTGGCGCCCTTCGACGCGATCGTCTACCAGGTCGGCACCTCAGCTTTCCATCTCTATATGCAGGACGCCCTGCGCGAGTGGCCAGGCATCGTCGTTCTGCACGACCTCGCTTGGAGCTATATCCGGTGCTGGCATCGCCAGCAGAGCGGTGACCAGCCGGGATTCGAGGGTGAGCTCAGGGCCTTGGAGGGCGAGGAGGCCGTGCGCGAGTACCGGGCCATCGCCAGCGGGACCGGTGCCCATCGGACGCTCGACGTCTTCCTCGACGACCATCCCATGCTGGGCGAGGTGGTCGCTCGCAGCCGGGCACAGATCGTCCTTCTCGAGAGCGTGGGCGGCGAACTCCAGCGTCGCTATCCAAAGGCACGCCCCTACCTCGTTCCCATGGGAGTGGCCGACCCCTACCGGGGGCGGCCGGACTTGGAGTCCTCCCAGGCCCGCTCGAGTCTCGGGATCGGCTCCGGGACCTTCGTGGTCGGGGCCCTGGGCATCCTCGCCGCCACCAAGAGACTCGCGTCCTGTGTCCGGGCCTTCCGGGAGGTGGTGGACCAGCATGAGGACGCCCTGTTGCTTTTCGTGGGGCTATGCTACGAACCTGCTTTCCAGCAGGAACTGGCCGACCTGGCGGGACAGCTGGGCGTGGGATCCCGCGTGCGCTTTACCGGGCGGGTGCCCGCCCCCGAGTTCCGGGCCCACCTCCTCTCCTGCGACGTCGTTCTGAGCCTCCGGTACCCCTGCAAGAAAGAGCTCTCGGCCAGCCTCATGCGCGGTATCGCGGCCGGCAAGCCGGTACTGGTGAGCGACCTGCCGGAGTGGTCGCACCTGCCGCGGGAGTTCTGCTGGCGGGTGCCCACGGGCACCACGGAGGTGGGAGTGCTCGCGGCCCAGCTGCGCGTCCTGGCCGCGGATCCGGAGCTGCGGGCGTCGATGGGGGCCCGAGCGCGGGAGTACTTTGAGGAGCACGGCACCGTGCAGCGGATGGCCAGCGAGTACCTGCGGGTCATCGACGCCGTCTGCGCGCCCGCCGCCCTGACCGCATGAGCCGACGCCTGGGCTTCAATAAGGCCTGCGAGATCGAGGACTTCGCCGACCCCGAGCTGGCCTCCTTCATCCGTGACGTCTGCCGGCACAAACTCGTCCGCTTCCCCAGCCTCCCCGACGGCGTGGAGCACTCGAAGGACTGGGAGGAGGCCATGGCCATCCGGGCCCTGC
Source organism: Vicinamibacteria bacterium (assembly GCA_035566715.1). Taxonomy (GTDB): domain Bacteria; phylum Acidobacteriota; class Vicinamibacteria; order Fen-336; family Fen-336; genus DATMML01. The sequence goes on along the minus strand of DATMQU010000556.1, from coordinate 4,281 downwards.
GCGAGTTCGGCGCCCTCCGCCCGGATAGCCGGATCCTCGGCGTGGCCGCGGGCAAGGAGGACACCCTCTTCTATCTGACCCGGCACGTACAGCAGGTCTTCGCCACGGACCTCTACTTGTGGTCCGGCGATTGGAGCTCGACGTCGCCCCTCTCCATGCTCGTGCAGCCCGAGCTGGCGGCGCCTTACGCCTGTGACCCCAATCGCCTCGTTGTCCAGCACATGGACGCCCGCAGCCTGCGCTTCCCGGACAACACTTTCGACGGCATCTTCTCCTCCTGCGCCATCGAGCATTTCGGCGATCTGCAGGACATCGCGAGCGCGGCCTACGAGATGGGGCGGGTCCTGAAGCCGGGCGGCCTGCTCGCCATCTCCACCACCATCAAGCTTGGCGGGCCCCCCGGGGGGATCGGCTGGCCTGGCCAGACCCTGATCTTTCCGCGCGAGGACTTGCAGCGCTACATCGTCGAGGCCAGCGGGCTCGAGCCGGTGGATGAGCTGCGCACCGACGTCTCGGAGGAGACCCTGTCCACCGAGCGTGACCTGGTGCGCGCGGTTCTGGACTACCGCGCCCGACTGGACGAGAAGGGGGAGGCCGGGCGGGAGACAGAGTACGCGCTGTGGGACTTCCCCATGGTCGTGCTGGCGGTGGAAGGGTACGTCTTCACTTCCGTCCACCTGGCCCTGCGCAAGACGGACCGCCATCCCCTGGTGGCCAATGACTGGGCGCGCCCGTCGGCCGCGACGCAGGAGGCGATCCGGCGCACCAACCGCGACCTGGTCAGCCGCGCCTTGCGCGCCTTCGCCCCCGCCCTGGAAGAGAAGGGGAACGGGAAAGCATCCGCCCCGGTGGCGCCCACCCCCCTCCTGGCGCCCACCCCTGCTCCGCCCCCCGGCCTTTTCGAGCGTCCCTGGGAGGAGCGGAACGGTGAGGCCCAGACCCGCCTCACGCAGGTGCGGCACTTCGACAGCGACGCGGCGCGCCTAGGGCAGGAACATTCGGAGCGTGCCTCCGTCCTGGAGCGTACGGTGGCCGAGATCGACGATGGCCTCTCCCTGATCGGGCGGGTGCTGGAGGGTGAGGAAGGGGTGCGGGCAGCCGCTCGCGCCCGCGCGCACCCGTCCCCCGCCGCCTCCCGCTCCGCCGCGGCCGAGGGTCGGAGGCAATGGACCACCCACCCTGTGCGACTCGAAGGCGGACCGGAGTTCGTGGTGGTGGTCGATCCCGCCAGCGAGGACGCGTTTACGGCTGCCTATGTTGGTGGAAACGGCGCCGCTTTGAACGAAACACTGGTGCGGCTGATGCTCGACCTCGTCCGGGCGGGCGACGTGGTCGTAGACCTGGGGGCCCACCTGGGGAGCTTCGCGCTGCCCGCGGCGGCGGTGGGATGCAAGGTCCTGGCCGTGGAGGCGGCACCGCATACCGCGGCCCTTCTGCAGGCGAGCGCCACCCGCAACGGTTTCCGCAACCTGAAGGTGATCCAGGCCGCCGCCGCCGACGCCCCGGGGAGCCTCGAGTTCTGTCCCCGCGGCCCCCAGGGGCACGTGGCCACCCCTCTCATCTCCTTGCCCACCATCGCGGTTCCCGCGGTCACGGTGGATGAGGTGCTTCTGGAGCTGGGCTGGGGGCCGGTGGCCTTCGTCAAGATGGACATCGAGGGATCCGAGATCGGCGCCCTGCGGGGAATGTCGCGAGTCCTCGGCGGCACGGACGCACCGTCCATCCTCTACGAGTCCAACGGCCACACCCTCGCCTTCCAGGGCGCTACTCCCGAGAGGCTCCGCGTGGAGCTCGAGTCGCGGGGATACCAGAGCTGGCTGGTCGAGCCGCGGCGCCTCGTCCGCCTGGCGGGAGCGGAGTTCCAGCCCCAGACCCTGGTGGATTGCCTCGCCATCAAGCGGTGGCCGGAGAGGCTCAACGGCCGCCACCGGGAGGGGGGCCTGACCGTCGAGGAGAAGATCGCGCGCATAGTGGCGGACTGCCGCGACCCGAACGAGGACGTCCGCGTCTACATGGCGCGGGCGCTGGCCGAGGCGGGCCCGCTGCGCGCCCACCCGGCGGTTACGGACGCTCTGACCGGACTGCTCCAGGACGAGGTGCCGAGCGTCCGGGCGGCCTGCGCCTGGTGGTCACCGGCGCAGGGGCAGGGCGGCTGAGGCGAACGCGGAACACGGAAGGAGCATGGTTGGTATGGGTGCTACGGGCTCGATGATTTCCTACGGACTCAACTGGGAGGACGTGCGCCTCCGCCGGGCGTTTCCGGAGGAGCCGGTCGGGTTCTACATCGACGTGGGGGCCTACGACCCCGTGCTCGCCTCGCTCACCAAACATTTCTACGATCGTGGATGGCGGGGCATCAACATCGAACCCAGCGTCCGGGGGTTCGAACGCCTCTGCGCAGAGCGGGACCGCGACATCAACCTGAACGTCGGCCTTTCCAGCCGGGAGGGAACCCTCACATTCTATGAGCCGACCCTCCCCTCGCACGGGCTGGCCACGTTCTCTGCCCGAGACGCGGCTCGCCACCGGGAGGCCGGCCTGACCTTCGCGGAGCGGCCGGTGGCCGTCGCCACCCTGGCCAGGATCTGCGAGCAACATGTCCGGGGACAGATCGACTTTCTTTCCATCGACGTGGAAGGCCATGAGGCCGAGGTGCTGGAAGGGAACGACTGGGGCCGCTGGCGGCCGCGCGTTTTGGTGATCGAGGCCACCGAGCCCCTGAACGCGATGCCTCGCTCTCCGCTCGACGTCGTCCCCAACCATCACCGCTGGGAAGCAAGGGTGCTCGGGGTGGGTTATTCCTTCGCGGCCTTCGACGGGCTCAACCGATACTACGTCCGTGAAGAGGATCGTGGCTTGGCGGAGGCCTTGGCGGCCCCGATCTCCGTCCTGGACAACTTCGTGCCCCATGCCTTCCTGGAGCCACAGCTTGAATGTGAGCGGCTGCGCAGCCGGGCGGAGGTCGCAGAGCGTCAGCTGGCGGCCGCCCGCGCGCTGAACAACGCCTCGGAGCGGGAGCTCATGGAGATGCGGGCCGAGTTCGACGGCCTGGCTGAGCAGTCCGAGGACCTGGCGTCGCGCGCGGAACGCGCCCGCCGGGTGCTCCTCACCCTGCGGCCGCAATACGAGTCTCTACGCGCGGGGATGGCCGACGCCCAGGTCGCCTGCGCTCGGCTGGCAACGGAGGCGCAGCGGGCCCGCGAGGCGGCGGAGACCGAGTGCGGCCGTCTCGTCCTCCTCCGTGACGTCGGCCCCCTCGGCATTGAGTTCGCGCGGAGGCTGCGCGCCCTGTCTCGCCGCCACGCCGCTGTCGCCGCCGTCGCCAAGGCCCCGCTCCGGCTGGCGTTGCGCGTCCTGAACGGACACCGCGACCAGGCCTGAGCCGGTTTGCGGAGGGGCAGGGTCCGACGGCCGCCCGCGCGCGGGCGCCTTCCGGGAAAGTGGCGGCCGCAATCACGAGCCGCGGGTTATCTTCGCTTGGCTCCGCACGACTTCGTCGACCCGGGCGCGGCTCCAAGGAGTCGTGGGGGCTCCCCTGACACCCTCCGGCGCGTCTCACCGTTTCCAAGACTTGGCGGCGGCTGCCCTGAGGTTCTGGAAAAGCGCGCGGTCAGGCGGTAGGATCGTCGGTCACGGCACGAGGGGGGCGCATGAAAATCGCAGAAGCTCGGGTGATCGTGACCTGTCCCGGACGCAACTTCGTCACCCTGAAGCTGGTTACGGAGGACGGCCTCCACGGCCTCGGCGACGCCACCCTCAACGGTCGTGAGCTCGCGGTCGCCGCCTACCTCACCGAACACGTGATTCCCCTCCTCATCGGCCGCGACGCGCGCCGCATCGAGGACACCTGGCAGTATCTCTACAAAGGAGCCTACTGGCGGCGGGGACCCGTGACCATGGCCGCGATCGGGGCCGTGGACACCGCCCTTTGGGACCTGCTCGGCAAGTCCCTAGGCGTCCCTCTCTACCGCCTGCTGGGGGGCGCCTCGCGGGAGGGGGTGCTCGTCTATGGGCACGCCAGCGGCGAGACCGTAGAGGAGGTGCTGGCGGCGGTTCACGACTATGTCGGCCGCGGCTACAAGGCGGTACGCGTGCAGTGCGCGGTCCCCGGGATGCCCGCCACCTACGGGGTGGGCCGGGGCAAGCTTTACTACGAGCCGGCGGAGAAGGGCCTCCCCCCCGAGGCAGCCTGGAGCACGGACCGTTACCTGGGGTTCGCGCCGGGGCTCTTCGCGCGCGTGCGTCAGGAATTCGGGCCCGACTTGCCCCTGCTCCACGACG
>DATMQU010000555.1:0-4344 GCA_035566715.1 Vicinamibacteria bacterium | reverse complement strand
GCGGGCCTGGAGGTGCGGGTGGCCCTCCTAGAAGGACACGACTCGGGCCCGGCCGATGCCCTGGACCAGCACCCGGATCCGCCCGTCGGGCAGCTTCAGCATGCGCATGATGAGGGCCACCGTGCCCACGTCGTAGATGTCGCCGGGGCCGGGGTCCTCCTCCTCCTGCTTCTTCTGGGCGGCGAGGAGGATCATGCGGTTGTCGGCGAGGGCTTGATCCACGGCCTTGATGGAGCGGTCCCGGCTGACGTAGAGGGGGACGATCATGAAGGGAAAGATGACGATGTCCCGCAGGGGGAGCACGGGCAGGACGTCCGGGATCTTCGGGGGCTCCTCGTCCTTCCGCGGCTCTTCGCTCATGGCTCCTGCTCCCACTCTATGGGGATCGTGGTCTCGCGCCCCCGACGGTCTTTGAGCCGGGGCAGGGTGACGGTGAGGACCCCCCCCGCCAGACGGGCCTCCGCCAGCTTCAAGTCCACCGCCACGTCCAGGTGGATGGTGCGCGCGAAGCGCCCGTGGGGCCGCTCCATGCACAGGAAGGCCGCGATGCCCGCGGGGGGACGGCGCTCGCGCCTCTCCCCGGAGATGACGAGCTCCCGCTCGCGGCACACCAGGCGCAGCGACTCCGGGGTCAGGCCCGGCACCTCCGCCACCACCACCAGCCTCCCCCGGCTCTCGTAGACATCCACGCTCGGGGACCACTCCCCGGGCATCGGCCGCTCCGCCCGCTCGAACCCGGACAGGCGCTCGAAGAGCTGGTTCACCTCGCGCTGAAGCAAGGAGAGCGCGGAGAGGGGAGGCCGCGGAGCCTTCTTGGTCACGCTCATCAGGGGTCCGATCAAAGAGTAGATATCACGGGGGGGGCAGGGTCAAGCCCGCACCCCGGGAGGCCGGAGGGGCGTCAGCGCCGCTGGAGCACGATCAGGGTGCGGTCGTCGGTGGCCTTGGCCCCCGCCGCGAAGCGCTCGAGCTCCTTCAGGATCTCCTCCTGCAGCGTCGAGGCCTCGAGCCCGCGGCAGCGCCTGCACACCGCGGCCAGGCCCTCCTCCCCGAACTCCTCGCCGGTGGGGGCCCAGGTCTCGGTGACCCCGTCGGAGTAGACGACCAGGGTATCGCCGGGGCGGAGCTCCGCGCTGCCGTCGGCATAGGGGACGGAGTCGAACATGCCCAGCACCATCCCCCCTTCCTCCAGGGTCTCCAGCTCTCCGTTCGCACGGACGAGGAAGGGGGGATTGTGGCCGGCGTTCACGTAGCTCAAGCGGCCGGTGGGCGGGTCCAGGGAGGCCATGAAGAACGTCACGTATTTGTTGGAGGGGACGTTCTGGCAGACCGTGCGGTTGATGCGGGACACCGCCTCCGAGAGCGGGGGCTGCGTCCAGTGGCCGCGCACCGCGGCCCGGAGCACGGTCATGATGAGGGCCGCGCCCGTGCCCTTGCCGGCCACGTCCCCCAGGGCCAGGAGCAGCCGGCCTTCTTCGACCGCGAAGTCGTAGTAGTCCCCGCCCACCGTGCGGCAGGGCGAGTTCGAGCCCACGAGGCCGTAGCCGGGGACCTGGGGCGCCCCCTTGGGGAGGAGGCCGTTCTGGATCTCCGCCGCCACCCGCATGTCCTCGTCCAGGCGGCGCTTCTCCAGGCTCTCCTCCAGCAGGCGGACGTTCTCGATCTTGGCCGCGGCCACGTTGGCGAGGGCGGTGAGGATCCGGACGTCCTCGTCGTTGAAGGAGTGGGAGCGCTGGAGAGAGTCCAGGTACACGAGGCCGATGACCGTGTCCGGGGCGTCGGAGGTGGACGTGAACCAAAGCGGCGCGCACATGGCGGAGCGGATGCCCGAGGAGAGGATGCTGACCTCGGCGCGGAAGCGGACGTCCTCCATCAGGTTGGGCACGAGCAGCGACACCTTGTCCTCCAGCACCCTCCGGGAGATGGAGCGGCTGATCTTGGTCAGGGTGTCACCCTTGCGGCTGAGGGCGGCCTTCATCACGGGCAAAGGGGGCTCGCCTTGCAGGAGCACGATGGCCCCGCGCTCGGCGGGGATGGCCTCGAAGAGCAGCTTTAGAACCAGGTCGAAGAGCTCGCCCAGGGGGCGGTGGACCACGAGCGAGCCCGCGGCCTTGCTCAAGATGGCCAGCACCCGGTTCTGGCGCTGCAGCTCGGCGGGGTCGAAGGCGGGCTTGGTGTTGATGTCGGAGAGCTCCTTGACGGAGAAGACCCGCGTTCCCTCGAACTCGGACTCCTCCTCCACCTCCGGAACCTCTCCGGCCAGGAAGGTGAGGACGTGCTCGCCCAGCGTGATCACGTCCCCCTCGCGCAGGCGGCGCTCCTCGCGCACGGGCTCCCCGTTCAGGAGGGTGCCGTTCTTGCTCTGCAGGTCGGCGAGGTAGAAGCCGTCCGGCTTCTCCACGATCTCCGCGTGGTGGCGGGAGAGCCACTGGTCGGGCAGGAAGATATCGCTCTCCCGCGAGCGGCCGATGGTCACCCGCGGCTTGGCCAGGGGGAACCGGTCCCGCGTGCCGTCGGCGGTCTCGATCCCGAGCTCGGGCATCCGCGCGTGATTCTACACCACGGCGCCGGCAGGGATCCCGGCCCGCCGACTCAGGGAGGGGCGGTGGGGGGGGCGGCGCGCCGGTGCTTGATCGCGTAGTAGCCCTTGCGCACCCGCACCTCGGCGTCCTTGCGCGCGAGCCTGAGCTCGATCGCGCGCCAGGTCCCGTCGGGGGCCCGCTTGGGGGAGTAGGCCAGCAGGTAGTGGTTCTTGAGCTCGTTCGAGATCTCGTTGAAGACCCGGATCAGGTCCCCCACCTTGTCGGGAAAGAAGAAGGCGCCCCCCGTCTCCTGGGCGATCTTGCGCAGGAAGCCGCGCGGGCTGCGGGCGAAGAGGCCGCTCTCCCCCTTGAACCCGATGCTGTAGACGGTGGCCTCCACCGCGCGCGCGTAGTCGATGACGTCCTGCTCCTTCAGCTGGCTGGTGGTGTCGGCGCCGTCGGTGAAGACCACCACCGCCTTCCTCCCGGGCTGGTCCTTGATGCGGCCGAGGCTGTATTGGATCGCGTCGTAGAGGCTGGTGCCGCCCCAGGCCTGCAGGCCCTGCACGAAGTTCTCCAGCCGGGAGATGTCCCCCGTAAACTCCGTGCTCCCCTTGATGCTCTCGTTGAACTGGACGAGCAGGGCCCGGTCCACCTCGTCCAGCTTGTACACGAGGCTCAGGGCCGCCTCCTGCAGGAAGGGGAGGGTGCGGGTCATGCTCCCGCTCGTGTCCAGGACCAGGATCACGGAGAGGGGGATGCGCTCCCCCTCCCCCGAGGCCTCCCGGAAATACGAGACGTCCTGGCGCACGCCGTCCTCGTAGAGCTCTATGTCCTTGGGGCCGAGGCCGCGGATCAGGTGGCCGCCCTTGTCGAACGCCACCGCCGTCACCGAGACCACGTCCACGTCCACCTCGAGGGTGAAGGGCTTGGGGGGCGGGCTGGGGGCCTGGGCGAGAAGACCGCTCGCTCCGGACACCGTCGCTCCCGCGAAGGCGAGGCAGGCGGGGAGGAGGCGCCTCACGCGCCGGGCACCGCGGGGCGGGCAAGGAGGCGCCGGCCCAGGACGACACCCGCCAGCACCAGGAGGAGGACCACGGCCAGGGGGATGAGCACCGCGAGGCAGAAGAGGATGACCGTGACCACGTCCTCCCCGAGGCTCAGCAGCGGGTTGGCGAGGCCGCCCGTGAAGGCGGTGGAGGCCGCCCTGAGCCCCGCCTTGACGGCGTGGGGCACGAGCGCGGCGGGGGCGCCGACCGCCGCCCCCAGGGCGAGGGCGAAGAGCGGGTCGGTGTGCTGACCCAGGGCGGAGGCGGCCAGGAGCGTGCCCGCCCCCGCGTGCAGGGGTGTCGCCAAGGCGTGGAGCGCGTGGTCCAGGGCGGGGATCTTGTCGGCCAGGATCTCGATCAGGCTGGCCAGGCCGAACAGGATGAGGGCCCGGTTCGAGGACAGGAAGTGGAAGGACGGCCCCAGGACCAGCCACCCCGCCCGCGAGAGCACGCCGGCCAGGAAGAGGGGCAGGAAGGTGCGAAGGCCGGCGCAGGCGGCGAGGGCGATGGCGAGGGCGGCCGTCTGGAGCATCTCCGCGAGCGAAACCCCGTCCATGAATCGAGGGTAGGGCGGGGGTAAGGGAGTGTCAAGCAGGCCCGACGGGTCCCCGTTTCAGGGATCGGGCTTGCCCTGATCGGCTCGAGCGGCCCGGCCCGGATCGACGTTGGGCGGCGGCGGAGGGAACACGCCAAAGACCGCCAAGGCGAGAAGAGCCGAGAGGGCGGCCACCGTGAACGCGAGGGCGCGGCCATGCCAGAGCCCCGCGAACCAC
>DATMQU010000554.1:0-4522 GCA_035566715.1 Vicinamibacteria bacterium | reverse complement strand
CCACCGCGGGGGGCGGGGAGGGGGAGGCAACCTTCTCGAGGGGTGGCGCCACCGTGACCGCGCGTCCGGTCGAGGAGCGGTCGCCCACCAGGACTCGGACGGGCACGCTCAGCTGCCCAGCGCCGGAGAGCCCGAAGTCGGGCACCTCCACGTCAAGGGAGGTGGGAGAAGCCCGGAGCACCCGCGCCACCTTGTCCCCGAAGAGGACGATGTTGCCGCCCGGCTCGGAAGAGAAGTGGGCGCCGCGCAGCGTGACCGTGTCCCGGGCCGGGTTGGGAAAGACCCCCGCCACCTGGGGGGTGGCCCAAAACTCGGAGGCCATGTACACGGACAGCGCGAAGAGCAGGAGGGTGGCGATGAGGAGGGCGGCCTCGGCGGCCGCGAACCCGGACGTGCTCGACGTGCGTGGGGCTGGCATGCGCGACCGGTCAGGACGCGGGGGCGACTTTCAAGTACCGGGGCGACGTTCCCAGGGCCTTCCACTTCTCGGGAAGCCGGTAGAGGGGGTTGGGCGTTTCCAGGCAGACCCCGCAACGGATGCAGCCCTGGACCTCGGGGCAGTGGGGGGAGAGCGCTTCCTTCCGGCTCTTGTCCAATTCGCGGAGGTAGTAGGCCTTGCTCACGCCGTTGTCGACCACGTCCCAGGGCAACGTCTCCTCCGGGCTCCGCCCCCGGAAGAGGTAGAACGCGGGGTCGAGGCCCGCGGCCCGGACCGCGCGCGGGAGATCCATCCCCTCCTTTACCGCGAGCTCCAGGGCGTCTCCTATGCGCCGGTCGCCCAGGGCCAAGATCGACTGCGCGGTGCCCGTGCGCACGCTCTTGCAGATCGCGTCCACGTTGGGCATGCGGCCAAAGGCCCGGCGGAGGAACTGGAGCTTGCGATCCGTCTCCTTGGGGCTCGGGACGGGCAGCCATTGGTAGGGCGTGCCCGGCTTGGGCACGAAGGGGTTGACGGAGGGGTGGATGCGGCCGATCCGCCCCCGGCCCCGCGCCACCTTCAGCATCCGCTCCCTTATCCCCTCCGTCAGGGTCACGATCGCTTCCACGTCCGCGTGCTCTTCCCAGGGCAGGCCCACCATGTAGTAGAGCTTCAGGTTCTGAATCCCGTTCTCGAAGATCCAGGTGGCCTTGTCCAGGATCTCCTCGTTCGTGAACTGCTTGTTGAGGATCCGCCGCATGCGGTCGGACCCGCACTCGGGGGCCAGGGTCAGTCCCTGCACGCCGGTGTCGGCCAGCTTGAACACGAAATCGGGGGTGAGATCGTCCAGGCGCAAAGAAGCCACCGAGACCTCGTAGCCAAGGCCGGCCAGGTCCTCCACGATCCCGTCGATCTCGGGGTGGTCGCAGACGGCGGTGGAGACGAGGCCGATCTTGCCCGTGGCCGGGCGGACCTCGCGGGCGCGGTCCACGATCTCACGGCGCGAAAAGCCGCGCACGGGCAGGTAGTTGTAGCCCGCCCAGCAGAAGCGGCACATGCAGGGGCAGCCCCGGGAGATCTCCACCATGAACTTCATGGACATCTCGGTGTGGGGGGTGAGCACCACCGACTGCGGCAGCGCCATCCGCCCCGGCCAGCCGCGCTGGCGGATGGCGGGGCCGGGGCCGTCGTAGGCGGCCACCGTGCCGTCCTTGTGGTAGCTCACGGAGTGGCGGGAAGGGACGTAGAAGCCGTCCTTCTCCAGGAGGGCGTCCAACCCCCGCCGGGGATCGGTGGCTCCGAGGAGCGCTTCCATCATCTTGGGGACCAGCGCCTCCCCCTCCCCCACCGCCACCAGGTCCGCGAAGGGAGCCAAGGGCTCGGGGTTCAGGAAGAGGGCGGAGCCGCCCAGGATCACGAGGGGGTCGTCCTTCCCCCGCTCCGCGGCCCGGAGCGGAATCCCCGCCAGCCGCAGCATCTGCAGCACGTGCAGGTAGTCGTTCTCGAACGACACTGAGAAGGCCAGGGCGTGGAAGCGCCGGAGGTCGGTCCCCGTCTCCAGGCTCACCAGCCTCTGCCCGCTCCTCTCGAGGTCCTCCCGGTCCCGGTCGTCGGGCAGGAACGCCCGCTCGCAGAGAACGTCGGGCAGGGCGTTGAGCATCTGGTAGACGCTCTGGAAGCCCAGGTTGGACATGGCCACGAAATAGAGGTTGGGGTAGCAGAGGGCCACCCGGAACGAGCCTTGGCGGGGAACGGTCTGCAGGAAGACCTCCGCCTCGCGGAGGAAGGAGTGGCGCTCGTGCAGACGTCGGCTCATAGGGCATTCCTCCCGACGCCGGGAGGACCCCCTATTCTACTGGAGTTTCACCACTCTACGGAGAGGCCGACCCCCGCCCCCGTCCCCTTGGCGTCGGTCGAGGGGACGAGGCCGACCCGGGTCCGCCGGGCGGGGGGCTCGCCGTTCTCGCGCACCACCGTACGGCCGACGATGTAGCCCAGGGTCGCTCCCGCGAGCACATCGCTCAGGTAGTGCTTGTCCTTCACCAGGCGCGAGGCGCCGATGGCGCTGGCCACGAGGTAGGAGGGGATCCCCACCTTCGCCCCGTAGTGGGCGTTGGCCACCGTGGCCCAGGCGAAGGCGGCCGAGGTGTGGTCGGAGGGGAAGGAGAAGTTGTCGGAGCCGTCGGGCCGCGTTCGGTGGACGGCCCTCTTCAGGACCTCGCCGTAGACCTCGCTCAGGATCAAGGCCTCCGTGATGTCGTAGCTCGCGGCCCGGAAGCGGCCATCCCCGACCAGGCGGCCGCTGGCAAAGAGCCCGAGCGCGATGGGCGCCATCACGGGGAAGCTCCCCCCCGTGTCCCCCACGTTGCCGAAGAGGCTCCCAGGTGAGGAGAGCGCGCTCCTCGTGCGGGTGTCGAAGAAAGACGAGCCACCGCTCGCGGCGGCTCCAATCAGGAGGGGAGCCAGGCTGTCCTTACTGAAGACGCCCACCAGGCCGCGGCCAAGGTTCCGGGGGAAAGCGGCGAGGGTGCGCCGCCCGTCCTCGGTCGAGCCGTCGGCGGGAAGAAACCGGCCCAGGTCCGGAGGAGCGGGTGGGTCGAGCGACTGGGCGGAGAGAGGAACGGCGAGCGTCGCTCCCAGCACCAACAACCCCGCGACACGCTTTGCTTGGATCAAGACTGGCTCCCTCCGCTCTGACGCCGCGGACTAAACCTCAGATTCTAACACAGGCCTTAGCCAGCCTTACCGGGAGCTGGGAGACGAGGAAGCCGATCTCGTGCGCCTTCGAGAAGGGGCAAGTCTTCGGGCCGACCCCCATGGGGCCGTCATAGGAGGGGAGCGGGTTCGGGGAGAGGCTCCCGGAGGTCAGTGGGAAGGGGGGAGACAGCGCATCCCGGCCGCCGCCATCGTCGCCGAGCACATCGCGCAGTTCTGGAAGTTCACCTGGTAGGAGAAGCTCCCCGCCGCAACCTCGCCCACCGTCGTGACCACGGTGAAGCTCTCTTGGATCCCGCAGGTGCTGCTGCCGTCGCACGAGCTGGCCGCCGCGCAGCAGCCGGAGCCGCCGCTGTAGAGAGACCGGTTCATCACCACCACCGTCTCCCCCGGGCCCACGCCGATGGGGGCGGTAGTGTAGGTGAAAGAGGACGACCCCACCGAGCAGCCTCCCGCGAGGCCCTGGGTTGTCTTGCGAACGCCGCTCACGCTCACGCCGCCGCCGGCTGAGTGATTCGCGAGCGTCACCTGGGCGATCACATCCGCCCGGCAATTGATCTGCTGCCCGGACTGGGCCGACGCCGTGGAAGCGGAGAGATCGGCCAGCGTCGCCGGCGCGAGCGTCGTGGGCGGAGGCGTGGGTGTGGGCCCCGCGGTCGTGCTCGAGGTGTTGCAGGCGGCCAGCCCACCCAGCAAACCGCCCGCGACCAGAAGCCACCGCCCCCGGGAAGAAGCGCGCACACCCTAGTATGCGACGCCCGGAGGGTGCTTGGCGAGTCGATCGTTCGCTGGTGTGCGCTGACTCACCGTTCTCGGCCGGGCTCGTCGTCCCCGCAGCGTGGACAAGAGTGCGGTCGTCCACAACCCCATCGGAGGGAGTCGCCCGGGCTCGTCCGAGCTGAGCCTCCGGTATCAGTTCCGATTTGGACGTCGACCGGCAAGACGCTTGGAAATGGCCCGCCCGGGACTGGCACGTTCGACATCCGCGTTACAGCTGTCCGTTTAATCGGGCGGGCCGGGAGCTTCAGCCAGCATGATCGGAGACGCCGCTAGAAGTTCGACGCACCGAGGTCGCCTCCGCCGCAAGGGCCGACCAAGCGAGGTGATGGGACCCACCTGGGTTCGCCCCGCCCCAGCCTGCCGCACGCGCTCGCCGCCTTGGGTAGCAGCGCGTGCTCCTTGCTTCGGTGCGGGACAACCATCCCGGACGGTTGGCACCATTCTTCAGTGCGTGCGCGTTTTGTGGCTCCGTTTCACTCGCGGTGCGGGGATCTCGCTTACGGAATCACCCGGCGGGTCGAGAATTCGGGTGTACTTGGGCGCGTGGTGTAGTAGCCTTCGCACCATAGCCGGCGGCAAGACCGCCTCCGGATCCTTCGGTCAACTCAA
>DATMQU010000553.1:0-2011 GCA_035566715.1 Vicinamibacteria bacterium | reverse complement strand
CTCACCGAGAACCGCCGCTACTACCCGAAGCGCGAGCTGGCCAGCCAGGTCCTCGGCTACGTGGGGGTCGACAACACGGGGATGAGCGGCATCGAGTACGCCTTCGAGGACGTGATCCGGGGCCGCGCGGCCAAGGTGGTGGTCCACACCGACGCCCGCCGCCGGCCGGTGGGGGAGACGGAGAAGCCGTCCACGGACGGGGCCACCGTGACCTTGAGCCTCGACGAGTCCATCCAGTACGCGGCGGAGCGCGAGCTGGACCGGGCCATGGCCGAGACCTCGGCCGGCTCGGGGGTGGTGATCGTGCTCGAGCCCTTCACGGGGGAGATCCTGGCCCTCGCCAACCGTCCCACCTTCAACCCCAACCGCTTCTCCGCCTATCCCAGCTCGCACTGGCGGAACCGGGCGGTGGCCGATGCCTACGAGCCGGGCAGCATGTTCAAGATCGTCACCGCCGCGGCCGGGATCCAGGAGAAGGTGGTGGAGCCGGAAGAGATCCTGGACTGCGGCAACGGCTCCATCGAGATCGCGGGGACCCGCATCAACGATCACGCGGTCTTCGACAAGCTGAGCTTCAAGGACGCGGTGGCCAAGTCCAGCGACATCGGCATGATCCGCGTGGCCCAGCGGGTGGGGCGGGAGAACTTCAACCGCTACCTGCGGGACTTCGGATTCGGGACCACGACGGGGGTGGATCTGCCCGGGGAGTCGAGCGGGCTCCTCCGCCCCCCCTCGAAGTGGAGCGCGATCTCGCTCGCCTCCCTCTCCTTCGGCCAGGAGGTGGGGGTGACCGCCCTGCAGATGGCCATGGCGGCGGGGGCGGTGGCCAACGGGGGCTACCTCATGAAGCCGCTCGTGGTGCGCCAGGTGGAGGACAGCGCGGGCCGCCCGCTCAAGGTGTTCAAGCCGGTGGCCGTGCGCCGGGTCCTGGAGGCCGACAGCGTCTTCACCCTGACCGAGATCCTGAAGGCGGTGGTCCGGGAGGGGACGGGCCGGAACGCGGCCGTGCCCGGCTACCAGGTGGCGGGGAAGACGGGCACCGCCCAGAAGGTAGAGGCCTCCGGCCGCTACTCGATGCAGGACCACGTGGCCTCCTTCGTGGGCTTCGTTCCCGCCGCCCGCCCCGCCCTCGTGATCCTGGTCTCGCTCGACTCCCCGCGGGGGACCAAGAACCAGGGGGGCGACGTGGCCGCCCCCGTGTTCGCGCGCGTGGCCGAGCAGGCGCTGCGCCACCTGGCCGTCCCCCCGGACGACGCCGGCCGCGTCCTGCACGCCCTCGCCTATGCCCGGGAGGACGTGGTCCCGGTGGCCTACCGGGCGGAGCCCGCGGCGCCCCCACGCTCGGAGGGCGAGCCCGGGCTCATGCCCGACCTGCGCGGCCGGTCGGCCCGCGAGGCCGCCATCGCCGCCGCCCGGCGGGGCCTGATCGTGGAGCTCAAGGGCTCGGGGCGGGTGGTGGGCCAGAGCCCGGAGCCCGGCACGGAGATTGAAGCCGGTAACACGTGTGTGCTCACGCTCCGACGGGATGGCGAGGCGAGCGAGGGGCCGGGCAAGGTGCGGCCGTGACCCTGGGTGACCTCCTCCTTCGGCTTCCGGGGGCCGAGTTTCAAGGAGACCCTCGCCTGGTCGTGACGGGGGTCACCCACGATTCGCGCCGGGTCGGGCCCGGGTCCCTGTTCGTGGCCATCCGCGGGATGGTCACGGACGGCAACGCGTTTGTGGAGGCCGCGCGCAAGAAGGGAGCCCTGGCGGTCGTTTCCGAGGCCCCGCCCTCCCCCGGGGGCCCCTGGATCCGCGTCCGGGACGCCCGCGTGGCCCTGGCCGCTCTCTCGGCGGCGGTCCTCGGGGACCCCGCCCAGCACCTGGACCTGGTGGGGGTTACGGGCACCAACGGCAAGACCACCACCACCTACCTGATCGACGCCGCCCTGCGGGCGGCGGGCGAGACGGTGGGGCTCCTGGGCACGATCGAGTACCGGATCGGGGCCCGCCAGGTCGAGGCCTCGCGGAC
>DATMQU010000552.1:0-4684 GCA_035566715.1 Vicinamibacteria bacterium | reverse complement strand
AGACGTTGACGGTGGGCGGGGTCATGAGCCACTCCTGGCGGTCCACGGGCCGGCCGATCTTGGCCAGCCTCCGCTGAAGCTCGAAGGCGTTGCTCCGCAGGGAGTTGCCGAGGGCGTCGCCCCGCACGATTTCCAGGCTTGTGTAGTCTCGCCAGCGGTCGGGGTAGCCGATCTTGTTGGCAACCGCGGCCAGCTTCTTCAGGGCCTCTTTCTTCGTGGGCTCGGTCATCCAGGTCAGCTCCTGGATGTCGCGGGCGAGGGCCTTCTCCAGGGCCGCCACCATCGCCAGCGTCCGCTCCTTGCCCTTGGCCCCAAAGGTCTGCTCAACGTAGCGCCGTCCCAGGGCCTCGCCGAGGTCGCCGTCCGTGAAGTCCGTGCAGCGCTTCCACCGCGGGCGCTCCTCGGTTGCCCCGGTCAGGATCTTGCCGAAGAAGGCGAAGTTCTCGCTCACGAAGGCGGCGGGCAAGATGGGGGCGGAGCCGTGGACGAGCTGCCAGCGCAGGTAGGTCTTCAGGTCCTCGAGGGGGGCAGTGGGAAGGAGTGCCTCCAACCCCTTGAAGAAGTCGGGCACGGCCACGTTCAGGCTCTGGAGGGGCGGGGCACTCACGCCTTGCAGGTAGCGGCTCCAGTCGAAGGCGGGGCACAAGGCCTTGAGCTCCTCCCCACGCATCTTGTGGTAGATCTTGGCGGGATCGCGCCGGGACACCACGTCCAGGGAGGCGCGGGCCAGGGCGGTCTCGATGTCCATGACCGCTTTCGCCCCCCGCTCCGCCGCCTCCGGCTTGTCTCCCAGGAGCGCCAGCATCTTCTTCACGTGGGCGAGATACTCGGTCCGGATCTCAACAGACTTGGCGTCCTCCCGGAAGTAATAGTCGCGGTCGGGCAGGCCCAACCCCCCCTGGTCCGCCTCCGCGATGACCGCGCTCGCGTCCTTGAAGTCCTGGTTGGAGGCGAAGGAAAAGAGGACGTTGACGCCCTGGCGGTGGAGGTGCGCCACCACTCCCGCAAGGGCGGGCTTGGTGGTGACGGCGGCGATCATGTCCTGCTCCGGCTTCAGGGGAAGAATGCCCTTGGCCTCGATGCCGCGTTCGTCCATGCAGCTCGCGTAGTAGTCGCCGATCTTCTGATCCACCGCGTCTCGCCCGGGGGTGTCCTGGGAAGCCTTCTCCAGGATCCCTTGCAGGGTGGCCCGGTTGCGCTCCTCCAGTTCGTTGAAGCGGCCCCAGCGCGGCTGATCGGCGGGAACAGGGTTCTTGGCCATCCAGCCGCCGCACGCGAACTGGTAGAAGTCGGTGCACGCGTCCACGCTTCGGTCGAGGGCGGTCAGGTCGAAGGTGGCCGCGGCCACGGCGGGCGTGGAGACGGGCTCCGCCGAGCCCGCTGGCACCACAGCCAGAGTCAGGGCAGCGGCAAGAGCCCAGGCCACGAGCTTCAGGGTCACAGGCAGCATCCTCTCTTGAGATTGGGGTTGGACACGTATACGAGCGGACGATACGACCGGGAAGGCCTCAAAGTTCCCGCTTTCCGCGGCATCGGGCCCTCCCTCCCCCCGTCCGCGCGGACGCCTCCCGGACGTCCCGACGCGCTCCCAAAAAGTTGGATCACGTCCCGAATCCCCTCTAGAGGCCACGCCGTCTCCTTGCCCGCGGCGCATTCTAGCCGATCTCCCGTCTAGCCCTTGCTCCGCCCGAGGATGAGGCGCGCGCTGCGCTGGTAGGTGAGATAAGCCCAGGCCCAGGTGAACATGACCACGAAGCGGTTCCGGAAGCCGATCAGAAAGAAGATATGGATGGCCAACCATGCGATCCAGGCCACGAAGCCGGAGAGCTTGAGGGGACCGATCGCGGCCACCGCCGAGCTGCGCCCGATGGTGGCGAGCGAGCCCTTATCCACGTAACGAAACGGCAGGAGCGGCTGGCCGCGCAGGGAGCGAAGAATGTTGCGGCCGGCGTGGCGCCCCATCTGGATGGCGGCGGGGGCGACGCCCGGGATGAGCGTGCCGTCCTGTTCAAGGGCCACCAGGTCCCCAATCACGAAGACCTCCGGCCGATCCGGGAGGGTGAGGTCCGCCCTCACCTTCACCCGCCCCGCGCGGTCGAGGGGCGCGCCCAGGTCGCGGGCCAGGGGAGAGGCCTGGACCCCCGCCGCCCACACCACGGTACGGGCGGCAACGCGCTCGGGGCCGAGCTGGACGCCCTCCGCGTCCACGCCCGTCACCAGGGTGCCCGTCCAGACCTGGGCCCCCAGCGCCTCCAGCTGCCGGACCGCCTTGGCGGACAGGTCGGAGGGGTAGGCCGGAAGCAGGCGCGGACCCGCCTCCAGGAGGATCACCCGCGCCGACGCCGGTTCGATGCTCCGGAAATCCCGGGCCAGCGTGTGGCGCGCGATCTCGGCGAGGGCTCCCGTCATCTCCACTCCGGTGGGGCCTCCCCCGACCACCACGAAGGTCAGCCACGAACGCCGCCTCTCCACCACGGGCTCGCGCTCCGCCTCCTCGAAGGCCAAGAGCACGCGCCGCCTAATCTCGAGGGCCTCGTCGAGGGTCTTGAGGCCGGGCGCGTGGGGCATCCAGTCCGGGTGCCCGAAGTAGGAGTGGGTCGTTCCCGTGGCCAGGACCAAGTAGTCGTAGGACACCTCGCCGTCGGCGAGGCGCACCCGCCGGGCCGCGGGATCGATGCCGGTGGCCTCCGCCATCTCCACCCGCGCATTGGCCTGGCGCCGGAGGATTCGGCGGATGGGGGAGGCGATCTCGGCCGGGGAGAGGCCGGCCGTCGCCACCTGGTAGAGAAGGGGCTGGAACAGGTGATGGTTGGTCCGGTCCAGGAGCATCACGTCGACGGGAGCGGTCGCGAGGGCGCGGGCGGCGGCCAGGCCGCCAAAACCTCCGCCCAGGATCAGCACCCGGGGGCGCGCTCCGCTCTTCATGGCGCATTCTAGCGGGCGGACGCGGCTTGCGCGCGGGGACGAGCGTGGGCTAGATTCGGCCGCGGAGGTGGGCTTGGGAACGAACGCGACGACGAGGCTGGGGGTGGCCGTGCTGCTTTGCCTGGCGGGCGCCATCCTCTCGAGCCTGCTCCTCTTCGAGCACCACGGGGAGGATCAGGCGGTCGCGGCCGTGAATCAGGTTTGCGGCGACGGGACCACGAGCGGCTGCGAGACCGTGGCCCGCAGCCCCTACTCCGCGCTGGCCGGGGTCCCCTTGGCCGCGGTCGGCCTGTTTTTCTACCTCTCCCTGGCCTTGCTCCTCGTCCCCGCCGCCCTCTGCCCCCCCGAGTCCCGCGATCCCTTCGCCGGATTGGCCTTCACCTTGCTCGCGCTCGCCCTCCTCGCCGACCTTGGCCTCCTCGGCGTGCAGGCATTCTTGGTCAAGGCGTTCTGCAAGCTTTGCCTCGCCACCTACGCTCTGAACGCGGCCGCTCTGGCCGCGCTCTTCCCCGCCTGGCGGTCGGCGCGTGCGCTGGGAGCGGCGCTCGGTCGGCCGGAGGGCCGCTTGACCGCGGTGGGCTGGGCCCTGGGCACCCTCATTGCCGCGGGCGGCACGTTCGCGGCCGACCGCGCGCTCAAGGCTCGGGAGGCGGAGCGGGCGGCCACCCTGTTCGGGCGGCCGGCCGCATCGGCGCCCACCGCCCCCGCCGCGGCTACTCCCGTCGGCGCGGCCAGCCCGCCGGCGTCCATCCCCGCGGATCCCGAGGCGCGCAAATACCAAGAGCAGGCCCGCCGCCTGCAGGAGACGCTGGACGACCCGCAGAAGCTGGAACAGTACTTCGCCGCCAAGGCGGCCCGCGAGTTCGACCAGGCCCCCGTGCAGAGCCTCGACCTGACGGACGTGCCCTTCAAGGGGCCGGCGGGGGCGCCCATCCAGGTCGTGGAGTACTCGGACTTCATGTGCCCCTATTGCCGGGCCTTGGCGGGGTTCTTCATCAACTTCTTGGGCCAATCCAGCAACCGGGTGGTCGTGTACTACAAGAACTTCCCGCTCGATCAGGCGTGCAACCCCAAGCTGAAGGCCTCGACCCACCCCGGCGCTTGCTGGCTGGCCCTGGGGGCTATCTGCGCCCAGTACCAGGGCCACTTCTGGCCGTACCACGACCGGGTCTTCAGCAACGAGCTGCACAATCCCCAGCCCGCGGACGTGGCGCGGCTGGGGACGGAGGCGGGCCTGAACGGGGCGGCCCTTGAGGGCTGTGTCGCCGACCCCCGCACGAAAGAGCGGCTGACCGCCCAGATCGAGGAGGCACAGAGGCTGGGCATTCAAGCGACCCCGACCGTCTTCGTGGACGGGAAGAAGCTTCCCCGCCTCAATGACCTGGTCCAGGTCCTGGACAAGGAGGCCCAGCGCAAGGGCCTGCCCCCGCTACCCCCGCCGTCCGCACATTGATCTTGGAGGCGGGCAAGAGACCCGAGCCTTTGGCTCTCCGCGGCGTCGGTTGGATGCTCCGTGCGGAGCGGACGCGGTGTTTCTGGTCCTGACCTCTTGGGATGGCTGGCGCCCATCCGCGGCGGGGGCCGGACGCGCAGACCGGCTTGCGTTGAACCCGGGTCTTGCGGCATTGTATGGCGTTTGTCGCCCGATCCGAGTCCGCGGTCACTCCTGAAGAGGTCCGTCTCGAGCATGGTCGATGCCATTCCCGCCCGGGTCCAGCGCGAGGTCGAGGCCCGCAAGGCCCGCCGGCGCTTGTACCCG
>DATMQU010000551.1:0-14952 GCA_035566715.1 Vicinamibacteria bacterium | reverse complement strand
CCAGTCAGGCCCACCGTGAGCTTGTAGGCGCCGTTGTCCAGAGAGAGGAAGCGGAACTCGCCGTTGGTCCCGGTGGTGGTGGTTCTGGTGCCGAGGTCACCCGTAAGAGTGACCGTAACCCCCGCCAAGACGGCACCCTGCTCGTCCGTGACGGTACCGAAGATGTTGCCGCTTGAGACCTGAGCCAACACAGGCGCGGCCAAGAGAAGGCCCAGCGCCATGTAAAGAAATCGCTTCATTTACCCAACCCCCTTTTTACGATCGGTTTAGCTAAGTCGCACGAAGGTACCGTCGTAGAGGGAGCAATCCCTATGCCACTGGCTCGACGCGTCTCTTGCCAATTGATTGGGCCGATCGGAAGGCGCTCAAGCTCAGTCGTTCGAGCCAATTATGAGTTGCTCGAGCGCGTCAGGGATCGCCGGAGCCCGGACCCCTCACTTGTTGGCCTGCCGGTCCACTCCAACCGGTTGGACGACGATCCCGACGTTTGGAACATTGAACGCGGCCCTCTAGGGGACCCTTGGGCGTGGGGTTCCGTGCCACTCGGGATCGCCGGCAGCATATGTAAAATGAACGTCTTGGAACGCCGGCGACCGAAACACTCGAGCCCTCGCGCCCGGCCAACCGAAGCGCCCGCCCCCGGCGCCCCCAAGCGGCGCCGGCTTGTTCCGCTCCTTCTGCTGGCGACGCTCCTAGGAGCGCTCGCCGTCGTGTTCAATTTCCTGAGTTCCCCGATACGACGTGACCCAGGCCTTAGCGTCCTGCTGATCACGATCGACACCCTCCGGGCGGACGCGCTGGGCTGCTACGGCAGGAAGGGCGCGGAGACGCCCTGGATCGACCGCCTGGCGCGGGGTGGCGTGCGGTTCGAGGAGGCGCATGCCCACAACGTGGTGACCTTCCCGTCCCACGCGAACCTGCTCTCCGGGCGCTACCCGCTGGAGCACGGCGTGCGCGACAACACCGGCTTCCGTTTCCCCGCGACGAAGCCGACGCTCGCCACCCTTCTGAAGGACGGCGGCTGGCGGACGGGAGGGTTCGTGAGCGCGTTCCCCCTGGCCTCCCGTTTCGGCCTCGACCGCGGCTTCGAGGTCTACGACGACCGGCTCGGGGGCACCGAGACCACAACCGCGTTCTTGATGCCGGAACGGGCGGGGACGAAGACGGTGGCCGCGGCCCTGCGCTGGCTCGAGAAAGTGCGCGGGCAGCGCTTCTTCGCATTCGTCCATCTCTACGAGCCGCACTTCCCCTACGTGCCGCCGGAGCCCTTCGCCTCCCGCTTCCGGTCCGAGCCCTACCACGGTGAGGTGGCGGCCGCGGACGCCGCCCTGGAGCCGCTGCTGGAGCCGATCCTGGCCGCGGGCCCCGCCGCCCGCACCCTGGTGGTGCTTACCAGCGACCACGGGGAGTCGCTGGGCGAGCATGGCGAGGACACCCACGGCATCTTCGCCTACGAGGCCACCCTCCACGTGCCCCTGATCGTCTACGGGCCGGGGCTCTTCTCTCCCCGGGTCGTGAGCACCCCCGTGCGCCACATCGACATCGCGCCCACCGTGCTCGATGCCTTGGGCCTGGCGATCCCGAAGGACCTACCGGGCCGCAGTCTGCTGCCCCTCATGAACGGGCGCGGTGCGGCCCCCACGGATTCCTATCTCGAGGCTCTGAGCGCGTCCCTCAACCGGGGCTGGGCGCCGCTCCACGGCGCCCTCGACCGCGACCTCATGAAGTACGTCGACCTGCCGATCCCGGAGCTTTACGACCTGCGCCACGATCCCTCCGAGCAGCACAACCTCGCCGCCTCCCGTCCGGGGGACCTGGACCGCATGCGCGCCCTGCTCGGACGCCTGGACGCGGGCGACGTGGGGGTGGGGGCCCGGCTCCGGGAGGAGCAGGCCACCCTGGAACGCTTGCGCGCCCTCGGCTACCTCGGCAGCGCGGAGGCGGTGCAGAAGCAGCGCTACACGGTCGACGACGACCCCAAGCGCCTGATCGAGATCGACAGCCGGATCCGCGACGTGGTCACCCTCTACCAAGCGGGCGATTACGACGGCGCCATCGCGATCTGCGAGGAGAACATCCGCCGCCGGCCCACGATGTTCCTCTCCTACCTGCAGCTCGCCTACCTGGAGCGCATGCGGGGTCGGCTGGACCGGGCCCTACGGGCCGCCAAGCAGGCGGTCGACCTGCAGCCGCTCGACAACGAGGCGGTCTCGATTTACGGCGCCTACCTGAGCGAGGCGGGACGCTTCTCGGAGGCGGTGGCGTTCCTGGGCCCCTACGTGAAGAACACCAAGCCGGACATCGACGTACTCACCGCGTTCGGCATGGCTCAGGCGCGGCGGGGCCAGGGGGACGAAGCGCTCGCGACGTTCGCCCGGGCCCGTGAACTCGACCCGTCAAACGCGATGGTCCTCGTTAACGCGGGGACGGTCTACCTCATGGCCAGGGACCGGGTGCGGGCGCGGCAGGCGTTCGAGGCGGCGCTCGACATCGACCCCGAGGTGGCCCGGGCCCACAACGGCCTCGGCGTGATCGCGGCCGAAGAGGGGCACCTCGACGAGGCGGTCGCGCGGTGGACGCGCGCGGTCGGGCTCGACCCGCGGGACTACCAGACCCTCTTCAACCTCGGCACCACCCTGCGGAAGCTGCACCGCGAAGGGGAGGCGCGGCCCTACCTCGAGGCCTACCTGAAGACGGCCCCGGCGGCGCTCGAGGGGCGCGATGTGGCGCGGGTGCGGTCCTGGCTCGGCGGAGGGGCCGCGCCGTGAGGGTCCGCGCGGCCGCGGCCGTGGTGGCGGCGGCCCTGCTCTGGCCCGGCTGCCGCTCCCGCCCCGGAGACGCCTGGCCGGAGGCCTCGGTCGTGCTCGTCTCCATCGACACCCTCCGCGCCGACCACCTGCCCCTCTACGGCTACGCGCAGGGCGCGACCCCGACCATGGACGCCCTCGGCCGTGAGGGCGTCGTGTTCGAGAGCGTCTTCAGCCACTGCCCCCTGACCCTGCCCGCCCACGCCTCGATGCTCACCGGGCTCATTCCCCCCCACCACGGGGTCCACGACAACTCCGGCTTCACCCTGAAACCGGGCGCGCGCACGCTCGCCGCCCGCTTCCACGACGCGGGACGGGTCACGGGGGCCGCCGTGTCCGCCTTCGTGTTGCGCAGCGCAACCGGCATCGCCCAGGGCTTCGATCGGTACGACGACGAAATCGTCCAGGACCCCTCGCAGGAGGACATGGGACTTCAGCAGCGGGACGGGGCGAGATCGGTCGAGTCCCTCCTCGGGTGGATCGAGGCGCAGGGCGACCGCCGGTTCTTCGCGTTCCTGCACCTCTATGAGCCGCACACGCCCTACACCCCGCCCTCCCCCTACAAGGAGCGCTTCGCGGACCGTCCCTACGACGGCGAGATCGCCTACGCCGACGAGCTCATCGGCCGGCTGCTGGCCCCGCTGCGGGCCAAAGGCGCCCTCGACCATACGGTGGTGGCGGTGACTGCGGACCACGGGGAGGGGCTCGGCGAGCACGGCGAGCAGGAGCACGGCCTCTTCCTATACCGGGAGACGGTACGGGTGCCGCTCATCCTGAGGCTTCCGGGGAGGGCGCACGCCGGCCTGCGCGTTTCCGCCACCGCCGCCCAGGTGGACCTGCCGGCGACGCTCCTCGACCTCGTGGGCCTGCCCGCCGCGGGCATGGACGGCGTGTCGCTTCGCCCCGCAATCGCGGGCGGCCGCGGGCCGGACCGGCCCGTCTATTCGGAGACGTTTTTTCCCCGCTACCACTTCGGCTGGAGCCAGCTGCTGTCGACCACCGAGAGCCGCTTCCGGTACATCCGCGCCCCCCGGCCGGAGCTCTTCGACGACGCCACGGACCCGGGAGAGACGAGAGACCTGAGCGCGGAGCACCCGGCCGCGGCCCAGGCCATGAACGCGTGGCTGGACACGCAGGTGCGCGTGGGCGAGGTCGCGGGGCCGGAGAAGGTCGATCCCGAGACGATGCAGAGACTGCAGGCGCTCGGCTACGTCGGAGCGGGTGGCCCGGCGGGGGAGGCCGCGGGGCCGCTCGCGGATCCCAAGGACAAGGTCGCGGTGTTCGAGGCCTACAAGAGAGCGCTCACCCTGCGCCGGGAGGGCAAGGACGCCGAGGTGGTGAAGACCCTGCGGGCGGTGGTAAAGGACAGCCCCGGCATGCTGGACGCCTGGCAGTCCATGGGGCTGGCCCTCGCGCGCCTCAACCGGGTACCGGAGGCCGTGCAGGCGTTGGAGGCGGCGCTCCAGCTGGACCCCTCGCGGGGGGCCGTGCACCTGGCCTTGGCCAGGGTCTACGAGCTCACGGGTCAGGCCGCCCTGCTCGAAAAGCACGCGCAAGCGGCGGCGCTCACGGTGCCGGGAGAGGGCTACGAGATCCTGGCCACCCTAAGGCTGGCGCAGGATCGGCCGGCGGAGGCGGGGGAGGCCGCGCGCAAGAGCCTGGCCGCCGATTCGAGCCGGGTCGTAGCACACTACGTGCTGGCCGTCGTCGCCGAGCGCGCGGGCCGCTGCGAGGAGGCGGTGCCGGAGTTCCAGAGGGCCGTGGAGGCCCAGCGGTTGCACAAGTTCTTGGTCGTGCCCGGCCTTCACTCCGGGCTCGCGGACTGCCTCGCGCGGTCGGGGCGGGAGGCCGACGCCGAGAAGGAGTTCCGGGCGGAGATCGACACCCTGCCCTACTCGAAAGCCGGCCGGGCTGGCCTGGCCGCGCTCTACCGGTCGCAAGCCCGCGACGCCGAGGCTCGTGCCGTGCTCGAGGGTGTGGTGACCGCCAACCCGCGCGCGGGAGCCGATGAGTACGAGATGGTCGTACGCACGTTCACCCTCCTGGGTGACACCGCGGCCGCGCGGGCCTGGGCCGCCCGCGCTCACGCCCGCTTCCCTGCGGATCGGCGCTTCCCGTAGCGACGGCGGGCGGAGGAGCCTGCGCCTCCCGATGCCCGCTGGGTGCGAGATGTCCCCCGGGGGCCCGCCAGGGGCGGCCCAAAACGGGTTCTCTTCGGCTGGGGCCGGGTTCCTGGGGACGGCGAGCGCTAGCCTTCAACCACGTAGCGCAGGAGCTCCGCCCCGCCCTCGGCGGTAGAGCTCGCACGAGGGGCAAGGGCCGAACCGTCGACGTCGACGATCCCGGGAAGCAGCAGCAGCTCGAGCACCCCTCCCGGCCGCAGGGGCTCACCCGGGTCGATGATGAGCGCCCGGCGGCCGTCGTCGTACCGCCAGGACATGCGCGGCAGGTCCTCTGCGTCCGCGTAGCGCAGGCGCACATGGCCGTGAAAGCTGTCCTCGTCCATGTAGGCGCTGAACTGTACGACCAACCGGCTGTCCGCCGCAATCCCGCGCTCGCCGTCGAGGGGAAGGGCGAAGACGACGGTCGGCCGGCCCGCGACTCCGCGCAGGCGGCGGGGACTCGAGACCCCGGCCGCGGAGGGCGGGGCGACGGGGGCGACTTTCAGGGCGTGGAGGACCGTGACCCCGTCGTGGGTCTCCGGCCGGCCCCGGACCTCGACCCAGTTGACGGTGTCGCTCATCGAGTCCTGGTCCAGCTTGAATCCGGGCCCCGAGGGTTTCTTCCCCCTCACCTCGACCGCGTACTTGCCGGCCTTGATCACCCACCCCGAACCGAGACCCTTCGGGGGGAGGTCAAAGTGGAGGTTCCGGCCGCGGAACTTCCCCACCACCCTGATGACTTGCCCGTCCACGGTGCCCGGATGGGTGACCAGATCCTCGAGCGTCATGAGCGGGTTCGGCTCAAGGGGATGGGTCGGGGCGGCGCCGGGCCGGTCGTACTCCCAGAACGCCACCTCGGGCACCGGCGGCAGCCGACTCTCGGTCGTGTGGGGGGACCGGAGGACGCCCGTGATCTCGACCTCCTCCTCCTCGCTGCGGACGTCGGCGCTCACGATCGCGGCCACATCCGCGAGGGGCGTGATGGGGATCGCGTCTTCGCCGTCCAGCAGCCGATAGGCGGCGGGCTTCTCCCGGATCCTCTGGATGCGGCCGCGGAGCCGCACCGTACGCCCCGCGTAGTTCACGGGAGTCTCGAGGATCTCCTGCACCGACACGTCCAGCGGCCGCCCATAGAGCGCCTCCTGGAGGACGCCCGAGGGGGAAGGGGCCCGGCCCAGGGCGCCCCGTATGAGGGTGACCGCCATGCTGACGTCCGCCATGACCTCGGGGGGCAGGTCGACATGCTTGATTTGGGCGCCGCCAAAAGCCGTCTCTCCGTTGAGAGGCATGGCCTTGCCGTCGGGCCCGGCGAGCGGCACGGACCGCATGAGCTGGGCCAACTGGTTTTGGACGACCTTTGAGGACTTGCCGAACCAGGGAGCGTCCGGGAGGGGCATGAAAACGAGTTTCGGCGCCTTCTCCCTCCGCAACTCCACCGCGAAGCCACCTTCGGTTCTGGCGCGGACTGCCTTGACATCGTCGAAGGAGGCCTCCACATTCAGCTTGCAGCCGAGCTCGCCCGGAATCCCTTCCCAGAGAACCACCCGTCGCGTGGGATCGACGCGCAAAATGCCGCCGTCGGGCCCGTTGCTTTCCTGATGCGCGAGCTTCAGCTCAAGGGTCCCGGCGTGGTCCGAGATCCAGTCCGGACGGGCCCCATCCTCGGCCCCGGCCCGAGCGCCCGTGACGGTGAGCGTGGCCAGGGAAGCGCTGAGCGCAGAATGCATGAGAGCGCGCACGGCTTAGGAGTCTAGCTGATCCTCGGGGACGCGCGGACGCAATTGTGCTGGCGGAGCCCCCGCTCGAGGTGCGGTTCTGGACAATCTGCGGACGTTCCGGGCCAGGGGGCCAGGCTCCCCCTATAAAAGGATGGATGGCAAGCGGCTCAAGGGTGGCTCGAGAAGGTGCCGGGATTCTTGGCGGGGTCTGGGCCTTTTCCGTTCGCCTCCTGGGTCGCGAGCCATCCGCGGACCCGCGCGATGTCCCGGGCGTAAAGGGCGGGGGGAGCACGACGGGCGAAGGCCTCGAAGTAATCCCTCGCTTCCGAGGCGCGTCCTTCACGGACGAGAAGGTCGCCGAGGTTGAAGAGGGTGTCGAACTCCCGCGGATTCAGCTCCACCGCCTTCTTCCAGAGCGTGATCGCCTGCTCCGCGCGGCCGGCCTCGACCTCGACCACGCCCAGGGAGTTGTAGGCGCGCGAGAGGCTGGGCTCGAGGGCCAAGGCGCCCTCGAAAGCCGCCCGCGCCTTTGGGTAGTCCCGGGCCATGAGATGGACGGTGCCGATGTTGACGAGAGCCATCGCGCTCGAGGGATTGAGGGCGCGCGCCCGCTCGAAGGTCGCGAGCGCCTCCGCCCCGCGACCCACTTGGGCCTGGGCCGCGCCGAGCGCGAACAGCACGTCCACGTCGGGCTGGGGGACCGCCGCGAAGGGGGTGAGCCGCTCCACCGTCTCCCGGGGCCGACCGGACTCATTGAGGTAGGCCCCGAGCAGAGCGGCCGCATCTGAGCTCCGGGGGCTCGTGGCGAGGGCTCTCCCCGCGGTCTCCACCGCCGCCCGGAGGTCTCCGCTCTCGCGCTCCAGGAAGGCGAGGTGGAGGAGTGCGATGGGCATGGGCCGCCGCCGCACGATGTCCTCGCCGAGCGCCCGCGCCCGCGGTAGCTCCCCCGCGCGGTAGAGCCGGATCAGCTCGTCGAGGGCGGCGCTCAGGGAGATGAGCCGCTTAGGGTCGTCGTCCTCGGTGTAGCGCTTCCCCTTCCCGGGTGCGCTCGCGGCCGCGTAGCCCAAGCTCCTCAGGCGTTCCCGCACCTCCGCGGTCTCCGCCTCGGGTTCGAGTCCCCGATCCTGGGCCCGCAGCTGCGCGAGGTGGGCGCGCATGCGCTCCAGGGTGGGGGGCTGGCTCCCGGCCAGGTTATGCGCCTCCTCGGGGTCGGCGGCGAGGTCGTAGAGCTCGGGAATGGGGAGGTCGATGTACTTCATCCCGCCTTGGATGACGCCATAGAGAGGGGCCCAGCCCCGCGTGGCAACCGCGGAGAGGGCCTCGAAGTAGCTGCTTTGGGCGGCCGCGGGGCGTCCGGCCACGAGGTCGAGCAGGCTTCGCCCGGGAAGGTCCCCGGGCAGGGGAAGGGCAAGGGCGTCCAAGATCGTGGGCAGGATGTCGACGTGCCGGACGGGGTCCTTCGCCACCCGCGGCGCGAAGAGGCGGGGCGCGTAAAGGATGAGGGGCACCCGCAGGGTCGGCTCGTAGGCAAACGTCCCGTGGGTGGTCTCCCCGTGCTGCCCGAGCGACTCGCCGTGATCGGCGGTCAGCACGACCAGGGTCCGACCCTCCGCCCCCGCCCTGAGGATCGGCGCCAGCAAGGGCTCGAGGGCGGCGTCCGCGGCGGAGACCTCGCCGTGATAGGGGTCCTCCCGGAACCGCGACGCCCAGGGCTCGGGCGGCTCGTAAGGAGCGTGGGGCTCGTAGAGGTGGATCCAAGCGAAGAACGGCTGCTCGCCCGCCGTGCCGAGCCATCGCTTGGCGGCAGCGACGGTCAAAGGACCGCGGCGCTCCTCCATGTGAAACGCGGGGCTCACCTCCGTGTCTCCGAGATGATCGTCGTAGACGTCAAAGCCGCGATTCAGCCCGAAGCGGGAGTCGAGGGGGAAGGCGCTGACGAAGGCCCCCGTGCGGTAGCCCTTCCCCTTCAGGATGGTGGCGAGGGTCTCCGTGCCCGCGGGGAAGCGGAACCCGGCGTTGTCGCGCACGCCGTGGTCCAGGGGATAGCGGCCGGAGAGGATGTTGGCGTGGGAGGGAAGGGTCACCACGTTCTGGGCGTGGGCCCGCTCGAAGCGGACGCCCCCCGAGGCGAGGCGGTCGATCCAGGGGGTCTCCGCGGTGGGGTGCCCATAGCAGCGGAGCGCGTCCGCCCGCAACGTGTCGATGGTGATGAGGAGGACGCTCATACCCGGAGCGCGCCTCACGTCCGCAGGAAAAAGCCACCGGCGGCCACCCCAGAGCGCGAAGACGGCCAAGCCGAGGAGAGCCGCGAGAAGGCTCCGTTTCGTCCAAGGGGAGATGCCCGCGGGCGCGGGGCCCGCGGGAGGCTCTAGACGGGATCGTCGTCGCTCAGAAGGCAAGCGCTCCTCGCCGGGGCCCCTCGGGTCCCGTGCGCGAAGGTTAACGCCGGGCGCGCGCGCCCCGCAAACTCCGGAGCGTGGACCCTCGACCACGACGCGACCGCGTCTGGACCGCGGCCTTCTCCTCTTTCGAGGTTCAAGTCGCTGAACCTCGAGCGTCCAACCAAAGAGATTGGAACACCGACGCGAGTTAGAGCGTCTGGGTTCGCGAAGCCACGGGGGCGGGTTCAAATCGCTGGTTTTTGGAAGGCAAAGGAGGACGCATGAATCGCGGACGCCTAGGCGCGCTCCTAGCGGCGGTGGCGCTGTGCGGGGGGGCGACGGCTCAGGCCGGATCAGCCCATTCCTTGAAGGTGAAGCTCGAGTCAGCGACCACGGTCAAGGGAGAGAGGCTCGCGCCCGGGGACTACACGCTCTCCTGGACGCCGGAAGGCAACGAGGCCGAGCTCACGTTCGCCCAGCGCGGCAAGATCGTGGCCAAGGCCAAGGCCACGCTCCAAGAGAAAGACAAGGCGGCCCAGGACGACATGGTGGTGTTCCGAAAGGGAAGTGATGGCGGGCAAGTCATCAGCGAGATCCACCGAAGGGGCGAGAAGGCCGTTCTCGTCTTGACCGCATCCTGAGCTCGGGCCCCCCGGGGGCGGCGCTATCGCCGCCCTCGGGACCACCTTCTTTACTCGCGGAAAGCCCAGAGCGTCTCCGCCCCTCGGGAGCGTGGGCCCCCCCTCTCGCACCGCGCCCGGCCGGAAGCTAGCCCGTCTCCACCGATCGAAAGACGCCGCCCGAGACCCACTGGCGGAACCAGCGGAAGAGCTCGGTCTCGGTGGGCGCGTGCCGCCCCCCTGGTCGGATGGCGGCCGCGATGGCCGTCCCCAGGGGCGTGCCTTGGGCGAGGTCGGCCAGGAGGTCATGGGCGGCCCGGGTGAGGTCGAGGCGGAAGACCCGGTAGTCCCGGCGGTAGACCGCGACCCACGTGTCCTTGAGGCGGGCCCGGGGGTGCTCGTGGTTGTCGTCCCGCACCGTCTGCAGGTAGGCGTTCACGGGATAGCGGAAGGCGAGCAGAGAAAAGGCCTCGATCGTCCTCAGGCGGGCGGTCTCCCAGGCCTCGGGAGCAACCGCCGCGATCGCCGCCTCCGTCAAGGGCGGCGTCTCGGGAGCGTCGAACACCTGGCTCACGGCCAGCTCCAGCCGGGCGAGGTCGTGGCAGAACTCGGGGCGCTTGACCCCGGGCGCGCTCCGGACGAACTCGGGCAGGTGGTCGCCCAGCGGGTTCAGGCTGTAGCTCCGGGAGGGAAAGGTCTGCACATAGGCCCGCACGAGCTCGCGGAAGGCGTCCTCCCCCAGGAAGTGCTCGAGGGCGAGGAAGTCCGCTTGCAGGGCCTCCTGCATCCGCAGCAGGTACATCCCGTGGTAGATCCCCAGGCGCTCCACCGGCTTCAGGCTCCTCGAGGGCAGGATCACCTCGCTCACGCGGGCGACGGGGATCTCCTCCTGCGCCTCCAAGGAGCTCACCGCGTCCTCCACCGCACCAGGGTGCACGACCACGGACTGCATCCAGCGCTGGAGACGCGGGAGCGGGATCTCAGGCGCCATGGGTGCCGGTCCGCAGGGAGGTGGGCGCCTCGCGGTGGGCCCGGGCCTTCAGGGCCTCCGCGTGCACCACCTCGAACTCGGGAATGTCCTCGTCCCACTCGTAGAGGGTGGCGACGGGGCCGGTCCGCTTCCAGGCCCGGCGGTAGAGCCCCCAGACCTCCTCGATGGCGTGGTCGCTGTGGGTGTCGACGATATGGGTCCCTTTGTTCGTGTGGCCGGCCACGTGGTACTGGACGACGCGGTCCGCGGGGATGGCATCGATGTAGGCATGGGGATCGAAGCCGTGGTTGAACGAGCTGACGTACACGTTGTTCACGTCCAAGAGCAATCCGCAGTCCGCCTCCTCCGCCAGCCGGGCCAGGAACTCCCATTCGGTCAGGGTGGAGGCTGCAAATTCCACGTAGCTCGAAGGGTTCTCGAGCACGAGCGGGCGCTCCAGCATCTCCGAGACCTGCCTGACCCGCCCGATCGTGTGGCGGAGCGCCTCCTCCGTGTAGGGCATGGGGAGCAGGTCGTGGGTGTTGCGGCCGAGGACGCCCGTCCAGCAGAGATGGTCGGAGATCCAATGGGCGCGGGTGCGGGCGGCCAGGTCCTTCAAGTTCTGGATGTGCTCTCGGTTCAGGGGATCCGTGCTGCCGATGGACAGGGACACCCCGTGCAGGGCCACCGGATAGCGCTCGGCCACCTGGTCGAGGACGTAGAGCGGCCGCCCTCCGGTTCTCATGAAGTTCTCGGAGAGGACCTCGAACCAGTCGACGCGAGGATGCTGGGAGAGGATGTGCCCGAAGTGGACCGTGCGGAGGCCGACTCCGATTCCCAGGTCCGGAAAGCCCCAGCGGTTGGGCATGTAGGGAGGGGGAGAGGCCACGGGTTACCCCGTGGCCTCCTTTGAACGAACAGCTACGACTTCTTGTCGTCCTTGTGAGGAACGGCGCAGCCGCCCTTGCCCTTGCAAGAGTTCTTCCCGGCGCATCCACCGTCACCGGACTTGCAGCCACCCTTGCCTTTACAGTCGTTCTTGCCCTTACAACTGTGGGCGTCCTTCTTGTCCTTGTCCTCGGCCTTCTTCTCGTCCGCTGAGAGCTTGGACCCGGCGACCATGCCGGCGACCACGGCTCCCATGATCATCGTGAAATTTCTCCGATCCATTCTGACTCTCCTTACCGTGCGAAACGGGTTCTCGAACAGGCCTAGAAACTGTCCGAGGTCGTGGTGCGCAGAGGCCAACGTTTATCCCCCCAAAACCCACTTCCTGTCAAGGCCCGGGGGACGGCTGGGTCTTGGCCACTGGGGTTACGCAGCAGGGCCCCGCGCCGGATGTACCCGGGGCCAATCCTTCCGCCGCCCTCATGGCCGAGGTGGCGTGATGTAGAATGCGATGCGAGGAGACCCGCCCCCGGGAATGGACCCTGACCTTGAAAAATTGATTCGCCTCCAGCGCGCGGAGAGCGATCTGCGCCGGGTGGAAGTCGAGCTGGCAGAGGTCCCTAAGGTGCGCTCCGCCCTGGAGCACCGGCTGGCGGAGGAAAAGGCGCGCCTGGAGGCCGCGCGGGCCGCTCTGGAGGCCTGCCAGAAGAGCCGCCGCCAGCACGAAGCCGGCCTTCAAGATCTTGAAGTCAAGCGCTCCAAGTACAAGGGCCAGCTCATGGAGGTCAAGACCAACAAGGAATACACGGCCGTGCTCCACGAGATCGAGAACGTGGAGCGCGAGATCCGGGCCTTGGAGGACCAGGTCCTCCTCGAGATGGAGCGGGCGGAGTCGCTGGCCGCGGAGCTCAAGCTGGAGGAGGGACGGTTCAAGGCCGCCGAGGAAGACGGGCGGGCCGAGGCCCGGGCCCTGGAGGCCCGGGCCCGGGGTCTGGAGGGGGAGGCGGGAAAGTTGGGCGGTGAGCGGGACGCGATCGCGGCCACCATCTCCGCCGATGCGCTGGCTCTCTTCCAGCGCGTGGCCCGCTTGCGGGGGGCGGGGGTGGCGGAAGCCCGGGACGGCATGTGCCAGCTCTGCCACGTGAAGCTCAGGCCGCAGATGTACGTGGACCTCAAGAAAAACGAAGTCATCGTGCAGTGTCCGGCCTGCAGCCGGATCCTCTACTACTCGCCGCCGGTCCCCGCCGTCAGTCCCGAACTGTGACCCTCCCCCCCCCGGGCGAGCTCGTGATCCACATCGACGGCGCCAGCCGCGGGAACCCGGGGGAGGCCGGCTTCGGCGTGCACGTGGCCCGGCCCGACGGGGCGGAGCTGGCCGGGCTCTATGGCTACCTCGGCCGCGCCACCAACAACGTGGCGGAGTACCACGCCCTCCTGCACGCCCTCCGCTGGGCCCTCGCCCAGGGGGCGCGCCGGGTTCGCATCTTCTCCGACTCGGAGCTCGTGGTCCGGCAGATGGATGGCAGCTACCGGGTCAAGCACCCCGACCTCGTCCCCTTGCACCGGGAGGCGCGCGCCCTGCTCGGCCGCTTGCCCGAGGTCCGCCTCGCCCACGTGCCCCGCGAGCAGAACCGGGAGGCCGACCGTCTGGCCAACCGGGCGCTGGACGAGAAGGCGTCCGACCTGGGCTCGCTCTAGCCCGTCCAGCCCACGTAGCTGATCATCCGCCCCCCGCCCGGACCCTGGCGACGGTAGGAGGGGTAGCGGTCGGCATGGCAGAACGTGCAGTCGTCGCGGTGGTGGATGTTGGCGGGGGCCACGCCGGCCCCCTCCAGCTGGGAGACCACGGCCGCGCGCAGGTCCAGATGGGGGCGCCCGCGGGGACCGGGGCGGAAGAAGCGGAGGCTCTCGGGGCCGAAGGCCTCCCGCACCTCGTTGCCCACCTCGTAGCAGCAGGCGCCGATGCCGGGGCCGACGGCGGCCAGGACCTGGCCGGGATCGGAGCCGCCGGCGAGAAGAGCCTCGAGCGCACGCCGCGCCACCCCCGCCACGGTTCCGCGCCAGCCGGCGTGGGCGGCGGCCACCACCCTTCGGCGCGGGTCCACGAACAGTATCGGGAGGCAGTCCGCGGTCTCGATCCCGAGGAGGAAGCCGGGAACCCCGGCCACCGCGGCGTCGGCCGGGGGTTGGCCGACCCAGGGAGCGGTGAGCACGTCCGCGCCGTGGACCTGGGTCATGAGCAGGAGGCGGCCCGCGGAGGCCAGGGCCGCGCCCACCCGCTCCCGACTGGCCGCGCGCGTCTCCCCCCGGGCGCCCCCCCGGGGCTCGAAGCCGTGCCGGAGGCCGGGGATGGCGAGGAGAGCGGGCACGGTGAGGGCGGAGAGGGGAGGTGCAGCGGAAGGACGCTCGGCCATGAACGCATCGTAACCCGGGAGTACACTGACTCCATGCCCCCGGATGAGGGTGTGGTGGCCAGCGCGCTGGAGCTGATCGAGATCGACGAGGTGGCGCGCCTGCTCGCGGCGGGGGGGGAGGGCCTGTTCACGGAGGCGGAGCGGGCGTACGCGGGGTCCAAGGTCGACCCCGAACGGCGCCTGGCCGCGCGGCTGGCCGCCAAACGGGCGGCCGCGCGCCTCCTCGGGGTGCCTCTGCGCGAGGTGGAGGTCTTGCGCGACCCCGGACGCCCACCCCGACTGCGGCTCTCCGCCCGCGCGCAAGAGCGCCTGCGGGAACTGGGAGCGGTGCGCGCGCTGGTGAGCCTCACCCACGAGCGGCGGCACGCCGCGGCCGCGGTGTTGCTGCTGGGGGCGGAGGGTTGAGCTGGGTCCGGCGGGGCCTGCAGCTTGGGGTCGTCGGCCTCCTGGGGGCGGGCGCGCTCCTCGCCTACCTCGGGTACTCGGCCCCCGGAGACCGGGCGCCCCACCCCTTCAATCACGACCGCAACGCGGTGTGGTTGGAGCACCGCTGGCTGGAGAAGGTTCATAGCGCGGACGAGATGGAGGTCCTCTTCCGAGGACTGGCCGAGCGCGGCGTGATCTACGTCTATCCCCACCTCATCCCCTTCAACCCCGCCGGACGCTTGCCCGTCCACAGCCGGGAGCAGATGCGGGCCTTCCTCGCCACCGCCCGGCGCGTCGCCCCCGACATGAAGGTCCTGCCCTGGGTGGGCGGCCTGCGCGTCGGCTACCGGCGCACGAGACCGGGCACGTTGGACCTAGCCGACCTTGGGCAGCGCCAGCGGATGGTGGCGGAGTGCCGGGGCCTGGTCGACGAGGGGTTCGACGGCATCCACTTGAACGTCGAGCCGGTGGACGACGGCAACGTGGAGTTTCTGGCCCTGCTCCTGGCTCTGCGGACGGCGGTGGGACCCGGACGCGTGCTGTCCCTCTCCGCCACCCGCCCCGCC
>DATMQU010000550.1:0-4834 GCA_035566715.1 Vicinamibacteria bacterium | reverse complement strand
GGCAGATCTGCACGCCGACCTTGCGTCCTTCCTTGCCGCTCAGCCCGCGCATGCGCCGCCGCACCTCGTCGGTCAGGCTGATGCCCGGCACCTCGTTGTGCAGGAACTCGGCGTTGCGGTGGGAGTAGAGGGGCAGCACGCCCACCAGGATGGGGATCTGGATGTGCTTGATCAACGCCAGGAAAGTCTCCAGGGACCGGGGGTCGTAGACGGGCTGGGTCATGATGTACTCGGCTCCCGCTCCCACCTTCTGCTCCAGCCTGCGGACTTCCTTCTCGCGGTCGGGCTTGCTCGGGTCCGCCCCGCACCCGATGTGGATGCCGAGGGCGGGGCCGATCAGGTTCCCGGCCAGGTCGCAGCCGTGGTTCAGGTGATCCATGATGCGGATGAGCCCGATGGAGTCCACGTCGTAGACGGCGGTGGCGTCCGGGTAGTCGCCGAGCTTGGGCGGGTCCCCGGTGATGGCCAGGATGTTGCGCAGACCCAGGGCGTAGGCCCCGAGCAGATCGGACTGGATGCCCAGGAGGTTCCGGTCCCGGCAGGTGTAGTGGAGGATGGTGTCCACCCCCACCTTGTTCTGTATGAGCACGCAGAGAGACTGCGCGCTCATGCGGGCGGAGGCCCGGGGACCGTCCGCCACGTTGATGGCGTCGACCTCGTTCTCCTTGCAGTACTGGGCCCGCTCCAGGATCAAGCCCGGGTCCGCCCCTTTGGGCGGGTCCAGCTCGACCGACACCACGAACTTCTTCCCGAGCTTGCGGGCGAGCGCGCTCTTCTCCTCGCGGGGGACGGGAGCGGGGGCCTCCTTGGGACGGGAGGGCGGGATGACCCCCACCTCCTCGCGGGAGGGCTGGACCATGCGCACCGATCGGACCAGGTTTCGGATGTGATCGGGCGTGGTTCCGCAGCAGCCGCCCACGATCGCCACCCCCGCGGCCAGGAAACGCCGCGCGTAGGACGCCATGTACTCGGGGGTGCACAGGTAGACGTAGCGCCCGTCCACGAGCGCGGGGGCCCCCGCGTTCGGCATGGCCGCCAACCGAGCCTTCGTCGCCACCGCGGCCATGCGCTTCACCGTCTCCAGCATGGCCTGCGGGCCCTGGCTGCAGTTCGCCCCGATGACGGGGACGCCCCACGACTCCAGGCTCCGCACCACGTCCTCCGGGGTCTCGCCGTAAAAGGTGGTGCCCTCCTCGTTGAAGGTGAGGGAGACGACCACGGGCAGAGAGGAGGCCGCGCGGACCGCCTCCAGGGCCGCCCGCGCCTGGTCGAGGGAGGGCATGGTCTCGATCATGAAGAGGTCGACCCCCCCCTCCCCCAGCCCTTCCGCCTGCTCGCGGTAGGCGGCCACCGCCTCCTCGAACGGGAGGTTGCCCAGCGGAGCGAGCGGCTTGCCGATCGGGCCCAGGGAGCCCGCTACCAGGCCGCGCCCCTCCGCCGCCTGGCGGGCGATCCGGGCCCCCTCCCGGTTGATCCGGCGGACTTGGGTCTCCAGGCCGTGGGGCCCCAGCTTGAAGCGGTGGGCGCCAAAGGTGTTGGTCTCGATGACGTCCGCCCCCGCATCCAGGTACTCTTCATGGATGGCGCGCACGAGCCCGGGGTTCGAGAGGTTCAGCTCGTCGAAGCAGCGGTTCAGGAACACGCCCCGCCCATAGAGCATCGTGCCCATGGCGCCGTCGCCGACCACGACACCCTCCCCGACCCGCTCCAGGAAGGGCTTGACGCCCGCGGCCGAGGCCTTCGCGCTGTCCATAAAAGATCAGTCTAGCCGGGGCGGGAGGGGACGGCAAATCGCGTTGCGGATCGCATCGGTGCGCCTCCTGGCTCCCCCTCCTCCGGTATGATCGGCGTCATACCCAAGCGAGCGGGTACCCAAGGGGAGGACCAGGCGAAACCGTGCCCGGACCGGGATCGCGGCGCCGCCATCCCCGCCGGTGCCAACGCTCCTCGGGCAACGCGGAGGGGACGCCATGATCGTCGGAGCGCACTCGATCATTTACAGTCGAAAGCCGGATGCCGACCGGGCCTTCCTGCGCGACGTGCTCCAGCTTCCCAGCGTGGACGTGGGAGAGGGCTGGCTTATCTTCGGCCTGCCGCCCGCGGAGGTGGCCGTCCATCCGTCGGACAAGAATGACGTGCACGAGTTCTATCTCATGTGCGACGACGTGGACGAGCTCGTGGCCACTCTCGAGAGGCGCAATGTTCCCCACGAGGCGGTCCAGAACCTGGGCTGGGGCTTGCTCACGCGCCTCACCCTCCCCGGCGGGGGCAAGCTCGGCGTCTATCAGCCGCGTCACGCGCGCCCGAAGCCGCTGAAGCAGGAGAAGAGGCCCCGCGCCCGCCGGAAGGGAGTGAAGAGGGCGGTGAAACGATGATCCCGCTCGGCAAAACAACCAAACACCGGCGGGCGGGGCACGGCGAGGCGGAGCCGCGCTTCTGGTCCCGATCGTGCGCGGACCAGGGCTTGGAGCCCGGCCCTCCCCTGAGTTAGCCTGGCCGTCCATCCGTCCGGGGGTCGCGCGATGCCGATGACGCTCTCGTTGCCGGAGGCCCGCCGCCTGGCCTTGGCTTCCCAAGGATTCGGTCCCCGGCCGGCCACGCCCTCCCTCGACCACCTCCGCAAGCTGGCCGCGCGGCTAAGCGCCTTCCAGATCGACTCCGTGAACGTGCTCGCGCGCGCCCACTACGTCCCGGCCTTCGCGCGCCTCGGCCCCTATCCGATGAAGGCGCTCGACGCGCTGGCCTACGGCAAGCGCGAGCTCTTCGAATACTGGGGGCACGCGGCTTGCCTGCTGCCGATCCCGCTCTTTCCGCTCCTGCGGTATCGCATGAACCGGCACATCGAGAGGACGCAGTCCTACATGCGGTCCAAGCGCGGCGCCTACATGGCCAGGGTCTACGAGGAGATCGCCGAGCGCGGACCCCTGGCCGCCGCCGAGCTCTCCAATCCCGGCCAGCGTTCGGGGAGCTGGTGGAACTGGGGCGCGGGGAAGGCCACCCTCGAGCACCTTTACGACTCCGGCCTCGTCGCCATCGCCGGACGCCGCGGGTTCGAGCGGCTCTACGACCTCACCGAGCGCGTCATCCCTCGCGCCGCGCTCAACGCGCCGGCACCGCCGCCCGAGGAGGCCATGAAGCAGCTGCTCTGCCTGGGCGCGAAGGCCTACGGGGTCGGGACCTTCGACGACATCGCCGGCTACTTCGAGATCGACGGGTGGCGCGATCGATTGCCGCCGGGACCGTGGTGGCTGCGTCCGAAGGGCCCCAAGGGCCGGCGGGCCAAGCCCATCGTCAAGCGGCTCCTGGCCGAGCTCGTCGAGGAGGGCCGGATCCTTCCCGCCCGCGTCCGCGGCTGGAAGGATCCGGCCTACGTGCATCCGGGGGCGCGCGTCCCCCGGACCCTCCACGCCCGCGGCATCGTGACCCCGTTCGACTCCCTGGTTTGGGACCGCGGACGCCTGGCCCGGCTGTTCGGGATGAAGTACACGATCGAGATGTACGTGCCGGCGCGGCGGCGGGTCCACGGCTACTACGTCTGCCCCTTCCTGCTCGGCGACACCTTGGTCGCCCGCTGCGACCTCAAAGCGGACCGCCACCGCAAGGTCCTGAGGGTCCAGAGCGCGTTCTTGGAGCCGGGAAAGGACGCGCGCCGCGTGGCCGCGGGGCTGGCCGGCGAGCTCCGGCAGCTGCAGGCGTGGCTCGAACTCAACGGGATCGAGGTCGCCGGGCGCGGGGACCTCGCGGCCACGCTCGGCCGCACCCTGAAGTAGGAGCGTCCGCGTAGGCTTGGGGTCCTGGAGGTGCGGGTTGGGCGAGGGGGAGAGGGAGATCCGGGCACCGATGCCGCCTCTGGCATCGTCACGGCGGTGGGCGGTCATCCTCTCGCCCATCGGCGTCATCGCCCTGGGTTTCGCAGTTCAACGCCTGGCCGGGCTCGCGATGGGGGCGTGGGCCTGGATCCCGACCATGCTCGTCTTCTGGTGTGCGGTGGCCAGCCTGATCCGGTGGGGCAGCCGGGGGAACCCCGCGCGGCTCTGGCTCCGAAGACCGACGGGGTCAGGGCTGTGGTCGGTTCTCGCGCTCGGTGTGGGCCTCGTCTCCGTGCGCGAGCTCGTGCTGGGCTGGCATGTCCTGCGCTCTCCGACCCTGGTCGTTTTGTGGCTGGGGTTCGGCCTCCTCAACCCGTGGTTGGAGGAAGGCTATTGGCGCGGACTGCTGATCGATGCCACCCGCGACTGGCCCTGGGGGCTGGGGGTTGTCTACTCGACCGTGCTCTTTGCCCTCAGCCATCCGTTCATCTGGGGAGTGCATTCCGCCGCGCTTCGTCATCCGGCGGTGCTCATCGGTCTGGGCTTGGCGGGGGGCGTATGGGGTATGGCCTACTGGCGGACGGGTAGCCTTCGCTGGACTATCGCCGGCCACGCCTGCGCGAACCTGTTCGGGCTCTCCGTGCCGGTCCTTCTGAACCTGTACGTTCCCGGTGGCCTGAGGTGAGCTATCGATTCATGGCCCCGGCCGTTCCCCGGGGCCCACGCGCGCACGAGAGCCCTGGCCGGCAGAGGCGACGGCCAGGGCTCGTCGGAGACAGGGACTAGCGGTACTTCACCGAACAGCCGTAGGGCTGGCTCGAGGTGGTGGTCACGGGCTTTCCCGCCATGGCCTCGTCCAGGGCCGCCTGCACGTAGTTGCGGGCGGTGGCGATGTCGGCCTTGTCCGTCGAGGGCCGGTCGTCGATGGCACCGTTATAGATCAGCTTCCCGCTGGGGTCGATGATGAACATGTGGGGCGTCGTCTTCGCGCCGTAGGCCTGGCCCACCGCTCCTTCGGAGTCGAG
>DATMQU010000549.1:0-5247 GCA_035566715.1 Vicinamibacteria bacterium | reverse complement strand
AGCCTGGGCTTTGCCCTCGTCTACGGCTACCTGGCCGCCACCCGACCCCGCCTCGAGCGGTTCATGATCCCGGCCCTCGACGTGCTGCAGTCCATCCCGGTGCTGAGCTTCCTACCCGGGGTGGTGCTGGCCATGGTGGCGCTCTTCCCGCACCGGGAGATCGGCGTGGAGCTGGGTTCCATCGTGCTCATCTTCACGGGCCAGGTCTGGAACCTCGCCTTCGGGTTCTATTCTTCCGTCAAGTCCATCCCCCGGGACCTGGAGGAGGCGGCCTACGTCTGCCACTTCGGACGCTGGCAGCGCTTCAGCCGCCTCGTGCTACCCCACGCCGCCATCGGCCTCGTCTGGAACTCGATGATGTCCGTGGCCGGAGGCTGGTTCTTCCTGATGGCTTGCGAGATGTTTGTCCTGGGCAGCCGCGACTTCCGGTTGCCCGGGCTGGGCTCGTACCTGCAGACCGCGGCCAGCGCCGGCGACATGCGGCACATCCTGTGGGGCCTTCTGGTGCTCGTCGCCGTCATCGTCCTCCTCGACCTCTTGATCTGGCGCCCCCTCATCACTTGGGCGGACCGTTTCAAGATCGAGCAGGTTCAGGCCGTGACCCAGCCCCACGCGCCGGTCCTGGAGCTTCTGCGCCGCTCCTCCGCGGTGGCCTGGTTCAAGCGGCGGGTCACGGGCCCTATAGACGCCCGCCTGCTCGGCTGGTTCCCCGCGCGCACCGTCCTTCCCGCCATCGTCCCCACCCAACCCCGGGGACGGCTCGTCCGCAACCGGGTCGTGGGGGCCGCGTTCCTGGCCCTGGTCGCCTACGCCATATTCCGGGCCGTCCTCCTCTTGGCCCAGTTGTCCCGCGCCGACCTGCTGGAGATCGCGGCCGGCACGGGAGCGACCTTCGTGCGGGTTCTGATCGCGCTCGTGCTGGGCCTGGCCTGGACCGTCCCCGTGGGCGTGCACATAGGCCTCTCCCCCCGCCTCGCCCGGATCGCCCAACCCCTGGCCCAAGTGGCGGCATCCATCCCTGCCACCGCGCTTTTTCCGATCGTAGTGGTGGCCCTGGCTCGCCTCGGGGGTGGGCTGGACCTGGCCGCGGTGCTCCTGATGCTGCTCGGAACACAGTGGTACATCCTCTTCAACGTGATCGCGGGGGCCATGACCATCCCCGAGGATATGAAGGAGACCGTGCGGGTCTTCCGCTTCCGCCGCATCGACCGCTGGCGCTACCTCTTCCTGCCCGCTATCTTCCCCCACCTGGTGACGGGCCTGGTGACCGCGGGGGGCGGGGCCTGGAACGCGAGCATCATCGCCGAGTACTTTCATTTCGGAGGCCAGACCCTCTCCACCCTCGGCCTCGGCTCCAGCATCAGCCACGCCACGGACGCCGGCAACTTCAGCCTGCTGCTGGGAGCGACGGTGGCCATGGCCGCCACCGTGGTCACCTTCAACCGGCTGGTTTGGCGGCGTCTCTACCGGCTCGCCGAGGAGCGGTTCACGCTCGAGGGCTGAGACCAACAAGGCGTGGCCGGGGCCCGGCGCCGGTCCCCCCTGGTCGCCCTCCCAAAGACGGCTTTAGCCGGGTGAGCCCGCGGCCGTGATCGAGGGGCGACCTCGCGAACCCGCCCGCGGGGGCGGGCGGTTTGGGGAGGGGGAGGGTCTCACGCTGCGGTTGCCGGGGCGGAGGGAGGCAAGACCGTCCGGGGGAGCCCGATCAGAAGAGCTTCAGGTCCAGGTTACAGGCGGCGATATCGGTGAGGTCGACGATGG
The DNA here is from genome assembly GCA_035566715.1 of Vicinamibacteria bacterium. Taxonomy (GTDB): domain Bacteria; phylum Acidobacteriota; class Vicinamibacteria; order Fen-336; family Fen-336; genus DATMML01. The sequence continues at coordinate 3,486 of DATMQU010000549.1, read as the reverse complement.
CGGCCGCGTTCACGCCGATGGCGATGGCAATGCTCTCGGAGATCTCCTCGCGGGTAGCCCCGAACTTGAGGGCCTTCTTGACGTGGCCCTCCAGGCAGCCCTGACACTTGGCGGCCAGGCTGGCCGAGATGGCGATCAGCTCCTTGGTCTTCCGGTCCAGGACCGAGGGCCTATAGGTCTCCTTGTAGAACTGGAAATAGATCTCCCGGAACCGAGGATCCACCATGGTGTAGGAGGTGGACTGGGGCTTGGGGCTCCCGTTGTCGTCCTCCGGAAAGGGCACATGGTGGGTCTTCTTTTCCTTGTTCACGGGAGGCTCCTGTTCATCGAATGGTGGCCAGCTGGCCAGCCGCAGGGTGGTTCAAGGCGCTGGCCAGGAGGGTCGCCACCGCGCTCTCGTAGGCGGCCGTCCCGTCCCGGTAGGCACCGCCGTGGCTCTTGCCGGGAACCACCAGGACCGACGCCCGGTCTCCGGCCGCCGCTTGGAGGGCAAAGGCAATCTCCTTGGGCATGCGGCGGTCATCGGAGTTGGCCACGAACAGCACCGGCCGTCCGGAAAGGTGGCTAGCCGCGGCGCGGATGTCGACCGCTCCCGGATTGAAACCGCCGCGGCGCCCCATCCAGAAGAGGACCTCGTCGGCCACCGGCCAAGTGGGCACGATGCGGAGCCACCACCGGAACCCGCGGAAGAGCTGAAGGTGATGGCTCACCGTATCGGCCAGGTCGCGGAAGCTGCTGTCCGAGACCACACCCGCCACGGTGGGGTCCTCAGCCGCCGCCAACACGCAGGCCGCCGCCCCCAGGGAGACGCCCCAGAGCACCACCGCTCCCGGCGCCCGGCCGCGGGCCAGGGCAATGCCGGCCCGGACATCCTCCTTCTCCAGCTGGCCGAAGGTGGTGGCCGATCCGCCGCTCGCCCCATGGTGGCGGAGGTCGAAGAGCAGGGCGTTCCAGCCCAGCCGGTGGACGAAGGGCACCTTGCGGACCATCTCGATGCGTGAGCGGTTCAAGCCGTGCACCAGGACCACGGTGCCTTGGGACTGGGCCGCGGGCACCCACCACCCGCGCAGGGCCACTCCGTCGGAGGCGGTGAAGGCCACTTCCTCGAAGGGCAGGCTGAAGGACGCCGGCGTGAGCCCGGCGTTCTCCGTGTCCTGAAAGTGGAACTGGCGGATGGTGGCCAGGCCCCCGAGGAAGTAGGGCACCCAGCCGAAGATGAACAGGAGGAGGCCCGCCCCGAGGAGGAGGGCCAGCCAGCGGGCCCACTTCAAGAGCGTGCCTCGGGTTGGCTCACCGGTCGATCATAACAAACCTGCATGGGGCTCGTGGGAGACGAGGTCGGAGAAGGCGCGACGACCGACACAACGGCCGCGCAGTGGGGGCTTCTCTGGGGGCACTTGATCGGCCCCCGCGCGCCGTCACCCCGTCGCGCCGCCACGCCCCTCCGATCCTCATGGGGAACCTACGCTAGCCTTAACCCCAAGTTCCTCTGTGGGTTGTCAAACGATGTCACGGCCCTGCGATCTCACCCTCCAGGACCACGACGGGGCCGGACCGAAACAGGGGCCGGGCCGCGGGATCTAAGGGGCCCGCCCCGTAGGTGTAGGCACAGGGCCCCCGGGGTCGGGCTTCCGGATCGTCCCGATAAAGAAGAGGCAGCCAGGGCTCCCGGACGGCCCGCCCGGCCAGGGCTGGGATCCAGAAGCCCGCGGGACGGGCACGGTTGCAGATGAGGTCCAGGGGACGGGTGTTCTCCCGGATCCAGGCCATGGCGGCGAGGTCCTCCCCCGCGACCAGGCGGGGCTCAACCAGCGCGTCCCGGCGCGCGCCCTCGCAGGCCGCCACAGCAAGGAGGAGGAGGGTCAGGCGGGCGGCGAGCGCCCCCCCCCGCATCAAGCGGTCGATCAGGTAGGCCAAGGCCGAGGCAACGGCGAGAGCGAGCGCGGGGAGCGCCAGGTCGAGGGCACCCACCCGGTGGAGCCAGCGGGCCCTCCCAAGGCTGGCCAGCGGGAGCCGGAGCAGGAAGGGCCCGGCGGCCAGGAGGGCCACGAGGGCAGCGAGCCCAAGGCGAGAGCGGTGGCCCCGCCGGTCGCGCCGCCACGGCCGAAGGGCCAGCCCGAGGGCGAGGGCACCCGCTCCCATCAACGGGGGGTGGGTGACCATGGCCGCGCCCAGGAAGAGCCCGGCCGCCACCGCCGGAGACCGGTCCGAGCCGCGGATGAGGTGGGCGGAGGCGGCGAGCACGAGGGCCAAGGCCAGCACCGACGTGCCTTCGCCGAGCCCGAGAAGGGCGGTGGGCAGACGGGCGAGGCCGACCGCGAAACACGCGGCCCATCCCGCGGAGGGCACGGCCAAGAAGCGCTTCAGGAAGGCGAAGGCGGCCACGTGCAGGAGGCCCTGCGCGGCCAGGGCGACCAGGAACACCGCGCGGTGGGCGGCCATCCCGGACAGGAGGGCCACGTCCGCGGCGAGGGCGTGCAGTCCCGGTGGATAGGCACCGAACGTGTGGAGGGGCAGAAGCGGCTCGTAGGTGACGGGCGGGCCGTCGCGCCACACCATGAGGAGCGCGCTGAGGGCGTGGAAGCTCATGTCCGCCCCCGGCGCCACCGGCCAAAGGAAGAAGGGAGTGAGGCGCGCGAGCGCGGCCACCGCCACCAGCATGGCGGGAAGCCTGGGTGGGCGGAGTCCGAGCGGCTTCAGCAGACGCAGCGACACCGTGACCAGGAACGCCAAGAGGGCGGCGCGCAGGAAGCCCTCGCGCCCCGCCCCCGGGAGCCACCACCACGTGACGATCCAGAAAGAGACGGACAGGAATGGAACCGCCGTCCAGGGGGCGCGCACGATCAGCGCGCCCGGCAGGAGCAGAAGGGCTGAGAGAGCCAGCAGCCCGGGAGCGTCGGCCAGGATCTGGGGAGGCACGGGTGCGGATTGTATGCCCCGATTCCTGCTCCCTCTCTCTTCGGGTTACGATTCCTAGGTGACCGATCCCTCCTCCTGGCTTCTGGCCCTCGCGGGAGCGGTCACCGGCGTCGTGGGCTCGCTCCTGGGCATAGGCGGAGGGGCCTTCCTCGTCCCCCTGCTGACCCTCTTCTTCGGGATTCCCATCCGGGCCGCCATCGCGGCCAGCCTCATCTCGGTCATCGCCACCGCTTCTGCCTCCGCCACCGTGAACCTGGACCGGGGCCTGGTCAATCTGCGCCTAGGCCTCGTCCTGGAGGTCGCCACCAGCGTGGGGGGCCTGGCGGGAGGCGTGCTCGCGAGCCGGCTGTCCCCGCGCCAGCTCTTCCTGGCCTTTGCCCTCACCCTCGCCGTCATCGGCATCCTCGTTGCCCTCCGCTCCAAGCGTCGGAACGTCATCGCGGACCTCGCGGTGGACCCGGGCCGTCTGGGTGGCCGACTCCTGGAAGGGGGGAAGGAGTACGTCTATCGTGTGCGGAGGCTGCCCCTGGCCATGGGCGCCTCGTTGCTCGCGGGGGCCCTCTCCGG
>DATMQU010000548.1:0-6498 GCA_035566715.1 Vicinamibacteria bacterium | reverse complement strand
GGCTTGCGCACGCTCACCGACTATCACGGCAACTACTCGAAGTACGTGGTGGAGCACGAGGCCCGCATGGAGCGGCTCCGGGAAGCGCACCGCCGGCAGACGGAGGAGATCGAGAAGGTCACCGCCTTCATCAACAAGTTCCGCTACCAGGCCACCAAGGCCCGCCAGGTCCAGAGCCGGATCAAGCTGCTGGACAAGGTGGAGCGGATCGAGATCCCGCCCCAGCGGAAGAGGATACGCTTCAAGTTCCCGGACGCTCCCCGTCCGGGACGGGTGATCCTGGAGCTGAAGGGGGTCCGGAAGGCCTACGGCGACAACGTGGTCCTGCGCCAAGTGGACTTAATGGTGGAGCGCGGGGACCGGATCGCGCTCGTGGGTCCGAACGGGGCCGGGAAATCGACGATGATGAAGATCCTGGCCGGCGTGGACCGCCCGGACGCGGGAGCCCGCATCGAGGGCCACCGTCTGACCCTCGACTACTTCGCCCAAGACCAGGCCGCGGCACTGAACCCCGCCCGCACCGTCTACGAGGAGATGTCGAGCGCGAGCCCCACCACCATGGTGCCCCTGATCCGCAACATCCTGGGCGGCTTTCTCTTCTCGGGGGACGACATCAACAAGCGCGTGGCCGTCCTCTCCGGGGGGGAGCGGAACCGCCTGGCCCTGGCCAAGATGCTTCTGAACCCGAGCAACCTCCTCCTCCTGGACGAGCCCACGAACCACCTGGACCTGGATTCGAAGGAGGTCCTGCTCGACGCCCTCAGCGATTACGGGGGCACTCTCGTCTTCGTCTCCCACGACCGCTATTTCGTGGACCGGCTGGCGGGCAAGGTGATCGAGGTCGGGGGGGGCGAGGCCCCCCTCTACCCCGGGGGCTACGAGGACTTCCTGTACTGGAAGAAGCAGCGGGCGGCGGGGCTCGCGGTCGGGATGCCCGGCCGGGCGAAGGCCCTCGGGGATGCTGATGAAGAGGCGGAGACGGTCTTGGGCGCGGGCAAGCCCGCGGCCGCGAGGTCGACCCCCCCCGCGCCGCGGCCGGCCAAGACGGCTCCTCCGCCCGCCGCCTCCGCGAAGGGCGGCTCCAACGGCCGGCCCGCGGCCGCGCCCCCCGCGAGATCGGAAGCGGTCCGGCCGGACCCCCTCGCCCCTCGCCTACGGCCGAAGGGCACCCTGCCCGACCGCCAGGCTCGCGATCGGGAAGCCAAGCGGATGAAGGCCCGCCTGGCGGACCTGGAGCAGCGCATCTCCGAGAAGGAGAAGGCGGTCCGGGATCTCGAGGCCCAAATGGCGTCCCCCGGCTTCTACGAGGACCGTACCCGCGCCGAGGAGGCGGCGGAGGCGCACAAGAAGCTCATGTGGGAAGTGGGCGACCTTCTCAGCCAGTGGGAGGCCCTCCAGACCGAGGTCGAGGTCCGAGGCTAGGGCCTCCTTGGATCAGTGGCCGGCGACCCCCGCTCCCTCTCCGGACCCGGCCCGGTGGTGGGTGGCCGCTCCCCTGGCCGGCATTTGGCTCCTCCTTCTCACCATCCTCTCCCTCCGGGGCCACGTGCCCCTGACCTACGACGAGGCCTGGAACTTCACCGACATCGCCTCCCGCGGTGTCGTCTACGTGATCAGCCACTACCCCAATCCGAACAACCACGTGGCCTTCACCGCCCTGCAGGCGCTCCTCCTGCCGGCGACGCTCGTGGAGACGTGGCCCCCGCTCTTGAGGATCCCGAACCTGCTCGTGGGGGCGGCGCTCTTGGCCCTGCTCGCGCGGGTCCTGGGCCGGAGCCGGGGGCCCGCGACCGCCACCCTCCTCGCCCTCTGCGTGCTCTTGGTCTCTCCCCTCTTCACGACCTATCTCCTGGTGGCGCGCGGCTATCTCCTCGGCACCCTCCTCCTCCTGGCCTCTCTGGTCTGGGCGGCGGAGGGGCGGTCTCTGGGGGGCACCGTGCTCCTGCTCGCCCTTGCGACCTGGACCGTGCCCACGTTCGGGTATGCCGTTCCCGGAGCCCTGGCCGGGGCGGCCCTTTGCGGGCGCCAGCCGCGGCGCGCGGCCGTCGCGGTGGCCGTGGCCGGCCTGGCCTACCTGGCCCTGGTTCTCCTGCTCTACGCTCCCGTCCTTCCCGCGATGCTCGCCCAGCGCCAGAGCTGGCGGGGGGCGGCGCTCCCCGGCCGGTTCTCCCTGGGCATCGTGGGTCGTCTCGCGAACGTGCCGATCACGGGCGTTGGGGTATTGGCCCTGCTCCTGGCCGCGGGGGCGGCGCTCCTCGCCCGGCGGCGGCCCGACCGCTCGCGCGACCGGCTCCTGCTCCTCGCCCTCGCCGCGAGCGCGTCCTTCCTCGTCGTCGCGGAGACCCTGACCGCCCTCCACCTGGTGGGCACGCCCTTCTGGCGAAACATGCTGTTCGCGCCGCTCTTCCTGGCCCTGGCTCTCGGTCTCGTGCTGCCCGCCCTGCCCCGGGGGGGCCAGGTCCTGGTCTGGGCGCTCCTCCTCTCTAACGCCGCTCTCGGCGTGCGCGACCTCGGCGCAAGCTTCGTGACGGGAAGCCCGGCCGACTACCGGGGTCTCCGGGCCCTCGGCCCCACCGGCGTCGAGCGCGCGCTCAGAGCGGAAGCGCCCTTTTGGAATGTGCGCTGCGATCGCCTGGCCGAGGCCGTCTGCCAGGCCTACGCGGCCCACCTGCCCGGGCTCTCGTTCGGTCCCAGGGAGGCGGACTCGCTCCCCTGCCTGGCGGGGGGCTCCCCCCCGCCCGACGGACTGGGGATTACGGTCTCCGCGGGCGGGGGCCGCCGGCAGATCTGCTACTGACGCGGCCTCGCCGGACCACTCCCCGGCTTAGACCGCCGCCCGGCCCGGCTTCTTGCGGGCCCGGCGGGCGACGTCCTTGATGAGCTTGACCGCGCCCGCGGCGTCGGGCTCGGCGGGGTCCGCCTCCGGCAGGGGCTCATCGATCGCTTCGAACTCGAGCCCCTCTTGCGGCTCCAAGGGCTCGCGCAGGGACGCGGCAAAGGCTCTGACCGGCTCGAGCTCGTCCATGGCCGACCGGAAGCGCTCGGCCAAGAGCTGGGCGAGAGCGATTGTGAGCTTGGCGAAGAGGGCGGAATCGCCCTTCACGAGATCGAGCAGCCCCTCCCGGGTCAGCCGGCGAAGACGGCAGGCCCCCTGCGCGCGGACGTGATGCGTGCGGGGCTGGCCGTCCACGAAGCCCACTTCCCCCACCACCCCCCCCGGGCCCACGGAGGCGAGAACGATGGCCTGGCCCATCACCTCGTCGAAGACCTCGATCTGCCCCTCCTCGACCAGGAGAAGGCTTCGCGACGGGCTCCCCTTCTGGAAGATGAGGTCTCCGGACTCGGCCGTGCAGGGCTCCATGGCCCCGAGGAGGCGTGCGTGCTCCTCGTCCGTGAGGGTGCCCACGAGATCCCCCACGCGAAGGGCGGGCCACCAGCTCTCCACAGAATCCCCCTCGGGACAATCGGGGGCCGGCCGGCCCCCGCCGGGCCCTACTGCCCGGCTCGACGGACGCGGGTGGTACTCCTCGCGCCCGGCCTCTGCGTCGGAGACGACCGCGGGCGCGACGGCGGGATCATAGCATGCCCCCCTCGGTCACAACCCCCGCGCCCCCAGCCAGCCAAGGACCGCGTCGTGGACCTCGGCCCGAACCTCCTCCGGCAGGCGCCCCGAGCGCTTGCGCACCGCGAACGAGTGGTCGCCGTCCTCGATGCGGTGGAGGGAGACCCGGTCGCCCAGCCGCGCGAGCAGGCCCTCCAAGAGGTCCCAGCGCGCGAAGGCGTCGCGGGTGCCCTGGACGAAGAGCATGGGCGCGGTGATTCCGGGCAAGTGACGGTCCCGCCGGACCGGGCGGCCCGGCGGATGCAGCGGATAGGCGAGGAAGACCAGACCGTCCGCGGGGGCGCCCGCCGCCACCGCCTGGGAGGCGATGCGGCCACCCATGGACCTCCCGCCGTGCACCAGCCGCTCCGCGCCCAGGACCGCCCGCGCGTACTCTCCCACCGCTCGCGTGGTTGCTTCGAGCACGGCGGCCGGATCGGGAGCGCGCCCGCCCCGGTCCTTGTAGGGGAAGTTGTAGAGCAGGGCCCGCCGGCCGGAGGCGGCGAGGGCCTCCGCCAACTCCAGCAGGCGGGGGTGACGACGGTCGCTTCCCGCCCCGTGGCCGAGGATCACCACGGTCGGGCCGGCGCCGTGGACCGACGCCGTGACCGCCCCCTCCCCGACCGGTATCCGGACCTCCTCCATGCCCATGCTCCGCCCCAGGATAGCCGGGAAGCGCGGCCGCCGCTCTGGCCGGGTGGTACACTCGAAGAATCGTGTACGAGGCGTATTACGGCTTCGTGGAGAAGCCTTTCAACCTCACCCCCGACCCCAAGTACCTCTATCTCTCCCGGCGCCACGCCGAGGCCTTCGCCCACTTGGAGTTCGGCCGGCGCGAGCGGGGCGGCTTCATCCTCATCACGGGTGAGGTGGGAACGGGCAAGACCACCCTCGCCCGCTACTTCCTGGGGCGCCTGCCCCCGAACACCGCCACCGCGGTCGTTCTCTACCCGGCGCTGACCGCGGCCGAGCTGCTCCGCTCGATCCTCGAGGACCTGCACGTCCCCGCTCCCGGGACCTCCCTCAAGGAACTGGTGGACACCCTCCACCGCTTCCTCCTGGACTCCCGCCCCCGGGGTCGCGAGGTGGTGCTCCTCATCGACGAGGCCCAGGACCTCTCCGCCGAGGTGCTGGAGCAGATCCGCCTCATCTCCAACCTGGAAACGGACACGGAGAAGCTGATCCAGATCGTGCTCATGGGGCAGTCGGAGCTGCAGGAGCTCTTGGCCCGCCGCGAGCTCCGCCAGCTCGCGCAGCGGGTGACCGCGCGCTACCACCTCTCCCCGCTTTCGCGGCCGGAGACGGAGGAGTACGTCCGCCACCGCCTCTCCGTGGCGGGAGGCACGGGAAAGGTGACGTTCACCCCCGGCGCCCTTGGTGCCGTTCATCGCCGCGCGGCCGGGATCCCCCGCCTCATCAACCTCATCTGCGACCGGTCGCTGCTCGGCGGCTTCGTCTCCGGGACGCGGGTGATCGACGCCGGCATGGTGCGCCGGGCGGCGGACGAGGTGAAGGGGGATTCTCCCGCCCGCCGGCTCTCGTCCCGTGGCTACGCCCTCCTCGCGGGGGGCGTGGCGGTGGCCGTCGCGCTCGCGGTGACCCTGGCCGCGCCGCGGCCCTTGCGCGCCCCCGAGCCGGAGGCGCCCGTGGCCGCCCCTGCCGTCTCCCGCCTGGAGCCGGCGCTCCTGGCCATCCCGCACGACGCCTCGCGGGAGGCCGCCCTCGCCCAGGTGCAGGCCCAGTGGGGGAACGAGCCTCTCGAGAGGACCTCCCTGCGCACCCACCTGGACCAGGTCCGCCACCTCGACTTGCCCGTGATCCTCGAGATGTTCGACCCCTCCCGGCGGGACACCTGCTTCCTGGCCCTGCTCGGGCTCGAGGGGGACGTGGCCCTCGTGGCGGTGGGCACCGACGCCCCCTTCCGGGTCACGGTCGCGGATTTGGATCGGTTCTGGACCCACGAGGCCATCTTCCTCTGGCGCGACTTCCAGGGCCTCGCCCGCCCGGAGGGGAAGGCGCGGACGGAAGCGTGGGCCAAGGACACGCTGGCCCACCTCGGCTATGCCGGCTCCGAGGCTGACTTGAGCGAGGTCGTGGGTCGGTTCCAGCGCGACTCCGCGCTCATCGCCGACGGCGTGATCGGGAGTCGCACGCTCATGACCCTCTACAGCCTCGGACCCTACCCGAGGCCGCGCCTGAGGGTGTCCGTGCCCCGCCCCGGAGGCGCCTCGTGAGCCTCATCCTCGAGGCCTTGAAGAAGGTGGAGCGGGAGAAGGGGGTGCCGGACCGCGGCTTCCTGGTCCTGGCCCACCTCCCCTGGGCGCGCTCGGGCAAGGCGGGGGCGCGCGTTGCTGGCCTCGCCGCCCTGGCCCTGGTCCTGGCCGCGGCCGGGTTCCTCGCCTGGCGCTCCCGGCCGGCGCCGCCCCGAGCCGCCGCGCCCGCCCCCGCCCCGACCCCCGCCGCCCTCCCGCCGCGGGCCGGAGTCCCGGCCCTTCCCTCCCCGACCCTGGCCCTTCCCTCTTCGACCGCCGCCCTTCCCGCCCCCGCGGCGGCGGCGCCCCCGGCCGCTCCCGCCCCGGCCCTCCCGCTCCCCAGCCCCCCCGAGGCCGTCGCCGAGTTCCGTCTCAACGCCATCACCGTGCAGGACGGCCACCCGGTGGCGGTGCTCAACGACCGGATCGTCCGCGAAGGGGACAGCTTCGAGGGCGTGCGCGTCCTCCGCATCGGGGAGACGGAAGTCGAGATCGAGGTGAGGGGAGAGCGCCGGGTCATCCGGTTCTGAGCCCCCCGCCCATGCACCTCCGCAACCACACGCCCCGAAGCCTGGCCTCGCTCTGGCCCGACCTCGGGATCGACCCCGGCGTGTCCCGGCGGGTCGTGAGCCGCCTGGTCTGGGA
>DATMQU010000547.1:0-2763 GCA_035566715.1 Vicinamibacteria bacterium | reverse complement strand
AGCGGGGCTCGCAGTTACGGATACAGAATGTCTCGAAACCAGAACCCTACAGCCGCGCCCGAACATCATCGCGAATCTTCCTGACATTCACCAGCCAGATCACCCGCGCCCCTTTGAGCTCCCCCCAGCGCCGCTCGTCCTCCGGCGACCGCGGCTGCCAACCGTCAGGGACATCGACGCGTATCAGTTCGAACTCTTTCCCCGCCGCATGGATCACGGCCCCCACCCACGACCGCTGGGATGGTGGCTCTTCCTCATCGTCGCCAGACAAGAACACCCTCCCGGTACCCACGGCGGGCGGCTCGCGGATGACCATCAGGGCGGAGGCCTTCCCGAGGGGGTGCAATGGATCAAACCAGTCAGCGCCTCCAGCGGGTGGCCATCGGATCGCCATGATGTTCGCCACGCGAGCCCGCGCAATGCCCGCCTGGAGCAAGACCTGCGCGACGCGGACTTCCACAATGTTGGCCGCACTGAACAGCTTCCGGGATCCGGCGGTGCGCGTGTCCGACACGCCCGGCCGGATCAACCGCCCACCCCATCGCCCTGCCCAATAGCGAACGGTGCTCGGCAGGACCCGGGCGAACTTCGCGACCTCGGACGCCCGGTAGCCCAACTGCGCACTCTTCGCCCTCATCGCAGCCCTACTGTATACAGACTCGATGCGGAGTCATAGAAACCATCGCCCATGGTCGCTCAGGTAATCCTCGTCAGGATCGCTCAACCCGTTGCCGACATAGTTTCCCCACCCGCCGTAGGGCGCCGGCGGCCACCCCATCCAGCGTGCGAACGCGCGTTCCTGGCGCTCCATCTCCGCTTCTTCCTTAGGTGTGGGCAGGGGTGGACCGGCGGGCGTGTCGACCGCAGCCACGCAGGCTATACTGAAGGCGACGATCCCGTCGATCTTCTTCGAGGCCTTCTCTTTCTCGATGCGGAGGCCCCGCCCGGTCTCAATGGCGACCGTATGCAAAGCCTGCTCGCGAAGATCGGGATCGGGATAGAGGACCACCTTCTTGCCCCGGAGTAGATCAAAGAGCAGCTGACTCATCCGCGTTATGTTGGCCTGGGTCTGTGGGAATTCCCGGATGGGCATGCCCGCCTTCGCCAAGGTAGTGATGCTCCGGTGCATCTGATAGGGGTCGACGTAGATCGCAACCACGTTGTAGGACTTCACGAGCTGCCACAAGTATTGTTCGATGGTCTCTTCGAGGTCGAGAGGCATCGTCGCTGAGGGTTTCCAGATATGGCCGGTCACGTGGATCAGCTGATCGCCATCGCCAGCCCACGTCATGACTTGCGCGCTGGCGTAGTCGTGCTTGATAGCCACGTCCACCCCCACGACCACCTGCAAGCGAGGGTTCGCGAGCAGGGGCTGGTGGGTTGAATCGACACAACCATCCCAGAGGTCCGCCGTGATGAACATGGACTCAGCGGAGACCCATTCATTGCGATGGAGACGAGCAAAGGTGGCGGGCCGAAGACTGCGCTCTTGGTTCGCGTAGTAGCGGGCGGCCTTGGCATCGGTCTGCCAGGCCTGGCGGCGCGTGTGGCTCCAGAACATGAAGAGCCCGGCGGCCTCGTACATTTCCAGCGCGCCGGCCACGCGGGTGCCGGCTAGGCCGCGCTGGTATATGGCCTCAAGCAACTTGCTTTCGCCTGTAAATCCGGCATAGGTCACGATCAGCACCCAGGCGTTCGCTTCGGTGATCGGCGGGGTCAGCTCCTCGTACAAGCGCTGGGCATTCTCCGAGTGGAAGCCCCAGATCTCGTCGAAGACGACCAGCGAGTGCCTAGCGCCGGCGGCGCCCCGGTAGTCGCCGGCGATCGCGGTGACCACGGTGCCATTGCTGAACCTGAGCTCGGCCGCCCGCACCGTGACCAGGCTGAGTAGACCGGGGTTGTGCTTGACAAGCGCTGCGGCCGTCTTGAACACGCGCGACACCGACTGGTCGAGGTCGTTGGCGGCGACAACAATCTCGGTATCGGAATTGCTGAAGGCCCACCAGAGGAGGAGCACGGCGGCGAGGAACGTCTTCCCGGACTTCTTCGGTTCGCTCCACAAGACCAAGCGGAACCGCAGGCTCCCCCCTGGACCGCGGCGAAACGCCCGAGCCAGCACGCGTCGCTGGTGTCGGCTCAGCCGCCAGGCCTGGCCCTTCTCGTTGAAGGGCAGGAAGATATCGGCGAACGCCGCCGGGTCTCGGCGCAGTCGCTGCGGCGTCACCGGCCTCCGCCTGAGGGTCCGCTTCAGCGGTCCGTTGTGCTTGCTCATCGAGTAGCCTCCTTGAACTAGTATCTATCAGGTAATTATCACGACCAGTACGAGCAATAATATTGTCCTAGGTCTATACTTACTATATACTAGTAGCTATAGAATTGCCAGCGCCAGAGCCCTCGAACCCAACAATCCGCAACTCGATGAGAGGGAGGAGGCCCGCATGCCCTTTGAATCAGGTCACATGAAGCACGGCGGCCGCAAGGCCGGGACCCCCAACAAGGCGACGGGCGAGGTCCGCGAGCTGGCCCGCCGGCTGCTCGGCGATGCGCAGTATCAGCAAAACTTGCGGGACCGACTCATCCGCGGCGAGGCGCCTCGGATGGAGATCTACTTGTGGGAACAAGCCTACGGAAAACCGCGCGGCGAGCCCGACCCGGCTCCGGAGGGAGCCGGCGCGAACGGGGACTTACTCGAGATCCTGGAGAAACTCGCGGAGGCGAAGGGCGTGGACTCCAGCCCACCCGCGTCGGGGTCGCGGGACATCG
>DATMQU010000546.1:0-4655 GCA_035566715.1 Vicinamibacteria bacterium | reverse complement strand
CGGGGTCGCCCATCCTCTCCGGCACCTTCGAGATCCACAACGAGCTGGCCGCGGAGGTGGCCGCGTTCAAGGACAAGGAAGCGGCCATCGTGTTCCCGACCGGGTACAGCGCCAACGTGGGCTTCATCTCCAGCGTCATGCGCGCGGGCGACACCATCCTCCTCGACCAGTACTCCCACGCCTCCATCGTGGACGGGGCCATCCTGGCCAAGTCCAAGACCGTCTTCTTCCGCCACAACAACCCCCTGGACCTCGAGCGCAAGCTCACGGGGGTCAAGGGCAAGAAGCTGGTGGTGGTGGAGGGTGTCTACTCCATGGACGGGGACGTGTGCCTTCTCCCCGAGATCGTGGAGGTCGCGAAGCGCCACGGGGCCCGCATCCTCATCGACGAGGCCCACTCCACATTCCTCTTCGGGCCCAACGGTCGCGGGGTGGCCGAGCATTTCGGCCTCGACAAGGAAGTGGACTTCCACCTGGGCACGTTCTCCAAGAGCCTGGGCGGGCAGGGCGGCTTCGTGTGCGGGACCCGCGCCCTCATCGACTACGTAAACGCCTTCGGCCGCTCGCGGTTCTTCTCCTGCAACCTGGCCCCCAACATCGCGGCCGGCCTGCTGGCCGGGCTGCACATCGTGGAACGGGAGCCCCAGCTCCGGGCCCGGCTCTGGAGCAACGTGGCCTTCCTGCGTCGGCGCTTCGTGGAGGAGGGGATCGACATCGGCAAGTCCACCTCCCAGGTCATGCCCGTGATGGTGAACAACGACGCCAAGGTCTTCGCCATCGCGGAGAAGGTCCAGGAGCGCGGCCTCTTCCTGAACCCCGTGACCTACCCGGCCGTGCCCAAGCACAAATCGCGGCTCCGCATCTCCGTCTCCGCCGCCCACAGCGAGCAGGAGTTGGAGACGGCGGTGCAGGTCATCGCGGGCGTGCTGCGGGAGGAGGGCATCATCCGGGCCGAGGGGAAATGACCCTGACCCGTTACGGGTACCGCAACGCCATCAGCGGGTTCTTCGAGTTCCCAACCGAAAACGCCCGCCGGATCCTCCCTCGCCACCTGGAGCCGGCAGAACTGCACCATGGCAGCAGCATCTTCTCCCTGACCGCCTTCGACTTCACGGAGAGCGAGGTGGGGGCCTACGGGGAAGTGGTGATGTCCGTTATCGTGGCCCCCCTGGTCAAGGCGGGGGAGAAACTCCCCAAGTCCGCGTTCTACCCCTACCTGGTTGCCACCACCACCAAGGCCGCGCGCGACCATGCCATCGAGCGCTGGCACCTGCCGCACTGGATGGAAGACGTGGGGGTGCTCTTCCAGCACCAGGGTCGCACCATCACGGCCCGCGTGGCGGCGGACGGAACCCCGGTGGCCGAGCTGACCATTACGGACTACTCCTGGCAGAAGGTCTCCCACCTCTATCAGTCCTTCATGAAAGACGACGAGGGGGCCTACCTGGCCAACATCACCATGGAGGGGAGCCAGAGCGAGCACGAGGAGGAGACGGGGCGCCTCAAGCTCCACGAGCACCCGTTCAACAAGGATCTGGCCATCTCCGAGATCTACGAGAACCCCTTCCGCGAGCTCTGGATGCGCGACGGCGTCCAGACCTTCGAGCCCCTGATCCAGCTCCAGACCGCCTGAGCGCGAACGACGCCATCTTCGTGGTCTTCAACCCCCACTCGGGCAAGGGGCGGGGAGCGCGCTTCGTGGAGCCCGTCCTGGCCGCGCTCGCCCCCGCCCCCTCCCTGGAGCACGCCCTCACCACCGCTCCCGGGGACGAAGCCCGGCTCACGGAGGCGGCCTTGGCCCGCGGCTTCCGAAAAATCGTGGCCGTGGGGGGGGACGGCACCTGGAGCAACGTGGGCAACGCTATCCTCCGCTCCGGCCTCCCGGCCAGCCTGGGCCTCGTGCCCGGGGGCACCGGGTGTGACCTCGCCAAATCGCTGGGCATTCCCGGCCGTGACATCGGCGCCTGCGCACGCATCATCCTGGGTGGCCACACCCGGGCCATCGACGTGGGTCGCATCGAGGACCACTACTTCCTCAACATTGCCGGTTTCGGTTACGACGTGGCCGTCATCGAGGACTCCTGGAGCGTCGGTTATCTCGAGGGAGCGCCCCTCTATCTCTACTGCGCGTTGCGCCAGATCGGCTCCTTCCGGGGATTTCCGGTCGACCTCGAGGCGGACGGCGCTCCTCTGGGCCGGCAGGAGCTGCTCATGCTGATTCTGGCCAACGCCCGTGTCTTCGGGGGGGGCTTCCAGATCGCCCCCCGGGCCGAGCTCGAGGACGGACGGCTCGACGCCATGGCCTTCCGCAACATGGGCGTCTTCGCGCGCCTCGGCATCATGGCCCGGCTCCTCCGGGGCACCCACGAGCAGTCCCGCGAGGTCACCGCAACCCGCGCGCGGAGCTTCCGCCTCCGGTTCGACCGCCCGCCCACCTACGAGACGGACGGGGAATGGAACCGCGCCAAGGGGGCCGACATCCAAGTGGATACCGTCCCTCGGGCCCTGCCGATCCTCGTCCCCGGGCCGTGAGCTCGCCCCCCGCCGCCCTGCGCGAGGCGATCCGGGCCAGGGCCCGCCCTCCGTCGGCGCGGGCGGCGGCGGCGGCGGCCGCGCAGGCGCTGGCCCAGGCCGCGGGGGCCGAGCTCCGGGGTGTCGTCTTCTTCGGCTCGCGCCGCACCGAGGCCGGGGCCGACCCCTGGAGCGCCTACGATTTCTTCGTCCTCACCCGCGCCTACCGGGCCTTCTACCTGGCCCTCCGGAAGGCGGGGAAGGTGAGGCGGAGCCCGGGCGTGCTCGCCCTCCTGAACGCCCTCCTGCCCCCGAGCCAGGTCTCGCTCTGGCTGGGCACTCCCGACGCCCCCTTGCACGCCAAGTGCTCCGTGCTCTCGTTCGCGGCCTTCCTTCAAGAGACATCGCGGCGGCGGCACGACCACTTCTGCATCGGGCGGCTCTTCCAGCCCAGCGAGATCGTGCACGCGGCCGACGAAGCCACCGCCGAGCGCATCCTAGACGGGCTCGTGAGCGCGCACGAGGAGACGTACCGCTGGGTGCGCCCCTGGCTGCCGGCGCGGTTCGACGCCGACGCCTACGGGCGCACGCTGCTTCAGGTCTCGATGGCGCGGGAGATCCGACCCGAGCCTCCCGGTCGGGCCGACGCCCTCTGGGAGGTCCAGCGCCGCGAGCAGGGCCCCGTCTACGCCCTGCTTCTGGAGGAGCTGGCGGCGGGGGGCGAGCTGCGACCTTCCCCGGATTCGCCTGGCACCTATGAGCTGGTCCGGCCGGTCTCCGCTACGGAGCGAGTGCGTATCCAGGCCTACTTCGCTTGGTCCCTCGTGCGGGCCACCGCCCGCTGGGGCAAGCACGTCTTCACCTTCGAGGGCTGGCTCGATTACATCCTGCGCAAGGCGCGCCGGCACGTGGGGGAGGAGATCGTCCTCACCCCCCGCGAGCGCCGCTGGCCCCTGCTTTTCCTGTGGCCCCGGTTCTTCCGGTACCTCCGCCGCCGGGGCCGCGGAGGGCCGCCGTGACCGCGCTCTTCCCGGTGTTCGTGGTCGTCCTGGCCGCCGCCCTCCTCTCCATCGCGGTGTACGCGTTCTTGCCGCGGAGGGACGCCGACGCCGACCGCAGGGGCTCCCGGTTCCTGCTCGGGCTCGGCGACTTCCTCCTGCACTGGTTCCTGTGGGCGATCGGCCCCGCCGAGCGGGCCGCCCTCCGCCTGGGCCTCACCCCGAGCGCCCTGAACGCCACCGGCTTCGGCCTCGGGCTTCTGGGCGGCCTCTTCATCGGCTTCGGGAGCCTGGAGTTGGGGGGATGGGCGATCGTCCTCTCCGGGGTTTGCGACGTGCTGGATGGTCGGGTGGCACGGGCCCGCAGCCTGGCTTCCGCTTACGGGAAGTTCATGGACAGCACCCTCGACCGCTTCGTGGAGGCCTTCACCTTCCTGGGCTTCGCCGCTTACCTGCGCCACCGGCCCTGGGGCGCGTTCATGGCCACGGCCGCCCTCGCCGGATCCCTGCTCGTGAGCTACGCCCAGTCGCGGGGGGAGACCGTTGGGGTGACGGGGGCGGGCGGCCTCATGCAGCGCGGGGAGCGGATGGTCCTGATCTGCTTGGCCTGCCTCGTCGACCCGACCCTCACCTCTTGGCGGGCCCGAGCCGAGGGAACGATCGTGGTCTGGGTCCTCGCCTTCATCGGGGTCGCCACCTTCGGCACCGCCATCTATCGGACGGCCTGGATCGCAGGTCGCCTTCGGGGACCCGGGGACCCCTGAGGGCAGGGGCGCTCACCCCTCCGCTCGGCGAGGGAGCCTCCGCGTGCCCGCCCAAGTTTGACGGCCCCCCGGGCCCGGCGTAACGTGGGCGGATGGGTCGGACACTGGAACCCGAGTTCGTCGGCCGCACCTACGACGACTTCCTCTTCCGGCCCCAAGCCGGGCGAGCTGCCTCGCGGCGGGAGATCCGGCTGACCGGCCGTCTCTCCCGCGGCCTCTCCATGGAGCTGCCCGTCTGCTCGGCCAACATGGATAGCGTGACCGAGGCCGGAATGGCCAAGACCATGGCCCTGGAGGGGGGCCTCGGCTTCATCCACCGGGCCATGCCCGTGGACGCCCAGGCCCAGAGCGTGGCCCGCGTGAAGCGCAGCTACGGCTACGT
>DATMQU010000545.1:0-5655 GCA_035566715.1 Vicinamibacteria bacterium | reverse complement strand
CTCCCAGGAATGGCAAGAGGGGAGCGGCGACCTCAAACCAGGCCCGCAGTCCTGAACAGCGGCCTGGGTGACTGCGGAGGGGGGGAATGTAGCCTACGAGTGACAAGCCCTTGAAGGTCGTCGGCTGGGAAACATTTGCCGGGGATGACTACCCCGTCCAACATGCTACCGAGAAGGAAGCTCAACAAGCGGCGCAAGATCTTCTGCGCGAGATCGAATGCGGTGCCCCTTACGCTGGGTCCGCTTCTGGTGGGATGGCAGAAAAGGTGGGAACATTGTCATTGTCTCCTCAGCCGTTTGGCGGCATGCTTCTACCATGTCGAAGCGCTCGTCGCTCCAAGGGGCATTGAGCCATCCGCGAACCCTGCGGATTGCCATGCTCGCGTATCCCGACGTCCAGATGCTGGATGTCATGGGGCCGCTCGAGGTGTTCTCGCGGACATCGCGGTGGCTTCGTGACAATGGGAAGCGAGAAGACGACGCCTACAGCCTCGAGATCATCGGACTGACGCGAGGTGTCTTCCGCGCTTCGTCGGGACTACGGCTGTACGCCGACCGTCGTTTCGACGACGTTGGCCGCGGGATAGACACCCTCCTGATCGCGGGAGGGAGAGGCGCAGAACTGTACCGCTCGCAGAAGCCGCTCGTGGGCTGGATCCGGCGCCAGGCCGGCTGGGTCAAGCGGCTCGCCTCGGTCTGCACGGGGGCCTTTTTCCTGGCAGAAGCAGGCCTCTTGAAAGGACGCCGGGCCACCACGCACTGGAACTGGTGCGGGCGGCTGGCCAATCGCTACCCGGACGTGCGTGTCGAAGCAGACCCGATCTTTGTGCGGGAGGGCCGAATCTACACCTCAGCCGGCGTCACCGCGGGCATGGACCTGGCACTGGCCATGGTGGAGGAGGACCAAGGGCGCGATGTCGCCCTCGCCGTGGCGCGCGAGCTCGTCATGTTTCTGAAGCGGCCCGGCGGCCAGGCGCAGTTCAGCGCCCAGCTCGCCGTGCAGCTCGCGGAGCGTGAGCCTCTCCGCGACCTCCAGGCGTACATCCTCGACCATCCACGCGAGGATCTGACGGTCGAGACGCTCGCCAGCCGCGTGGGAATGAGCCCGCGCAACTTCGCTCGGGTCTTTAGTCGTGAGGTGGGGATGCCCCCCGCCCGTTTCGTCACCTCCGCCCGCGTCGAGACGGCGCGACGGCTCCTCGAGGAGTCGCTGGAGGGCCTGGAGACGATCTGCTCCATGAGCGGGCTGGGCACGCCGGAGGCCATGCGCCGCGCCTTCATGCGCAGCGTCGGGATCCCGCCGGGCCAGTATCGGAAGCGTTTCAGCCGCCATCAGCCCAATGCAGGGCGCCCCCGCCCGTCGGCCCGAGGCCGGCTGGAGCTGAAGCGGCTCGGGACCCCGGCGCGAACGGCGGGGTCCCAGGCGGTGCCGGAGGGAGGCGGTGCCGGAGGGAGAAGGTCGCCAGGCACCTCGTCGGAAGGGGTCTCGGCGGTAACGCATGCGACCCTGGGTCGCAGTGGAGACACGATGAAGAGAAGAGAATTGATCAAGAGCTCGACGGCATTTGGTGTGATGGCCGCGACTGCGGGGCTGGCCTTTCGTGGGCGCTCCGGGGACGCGGGTGCCCTGAAGGGCGCAGACGCCAACCCGGTGCCCGCCAAAGCACTTCCGCTCAAGCCCCCGGCCCAGGGTGAAATCCCCGTTGCTTTTCTGGTTTCGGAGGGTGCCGTGGTCATCGACTTCTGCGGCCCGTGGGAGGTGTTCCAGGACGTCAGCCTCCCCGGCCGCGACGGCCATGCGTTCCGGCTGTACACCGTCGCCGAAACGACCAGCTCCGTCCGCGCCAGCGGCGGACTGAAGATCGTCCCCGACTACACGTTTGCGACCGCACCCGCACCCAAAGTCCTTGTCATCCCTGCCCAAGGTGGGCGAAGCGAAGCGACCCTGGAGTGGATTCGCAAATCAACGCGGAACACCGACGTGACCATGTCGGTCTGCACGGGAGCCTTTCTGCTGGCCAAGACGGGCCTTTTGTCAGGAAAGGCTGCCACCACGCACCACAACGGGTATCGCAGCTTCGCCGTCGAGTTCCCCGATATTCAGCTCAAGCGGGGAGCCAGGTACGTGGAAGAAGGCAATCTCGCCACGGCCGGTGGGCTTTCGTCCGGCATCGACCTCGCGCTGCGCGTCGTTGAGCGCTATTTTGGCCGGGAGGTCGCCACCGATACCGCCTACCAGATGGAATACCAGGGCCAAGGCTGGATGAACCCGGCTTCGAACGAGGTCTACGCTGAAGGACGCACCTCTACGGAGAAGCATCCGCTTTGTCCAGTGTGCGAGATGGATGTCGATCCGGCGCACGCCCCAAAGTCGGCTTACAAGGGCAAGACCTACTACTTCTGCTCGTCGGACCACAAGCAAGTGTTCGACGCTGCGCCTGAAAAGTTTACGAAAGACACCAAGCCGCAGTGATGGGCCGCCCGTCAAAGCCCGCTAAGGGTGGGGCTAACCCGGGGCTCAGACGCCAGGGAACGGTCGGCGCTGAAGCCCCCTTCAGCGCCGCGAGTGGACGGCCGATTGGGTTGGTTCGCGAGAGCCAACGAACTACAACATCCCCGCGTCCTGCCCCTCGATCCAGCAGTGGCGCGCGATCGCGCGCCCGCGGCGCAACCTCAGGCTGACGGGGCCACAG
The DNA here is from genome assembly GCA_035566715.1 of Vicinamibacteria bacterium. Classification (GTDB taxonomy): domain Bacteria; phylum Acidobacteriota; class Vicinamibacteria; order Fen-336; family Fen-336; genus DATMML01. The sequence goes on along the minus strand of DATMQU010000545.1, from coordinate 2,962 downwards.
CCACGATGGGGCCAAGTCGACGGGTAGCCGAGGGTGCGGCGCGAACGCCTCTATTTCCAGCGGACTGCTAGCGCAGAGGCGGTACCACGAACTTGTCCATGTACTCTTCTAACTTGTTGCGATTGTTGGTCCGATACACTCCGTAATCGCGGGCGATGCCGCTGTCGCCCAGGCTGAACAGCACGTAAGCATCGATCAACCCGGCTTGCCGTAGCTTCAGCAACAGCGTGAGGGATTGGTCACGAGTCGCCACTTCCCCGATCTTTCCCTCGGCCTGGAGCTTCTCGAGCGCGTCTGCCGCAGCCCCCAGAGCCTCGGACTCTTCCGCCAGGCAGTGCCTCTTTTCTTTCTCCGCAGGGAAGCGCTGGGCGAATCTCTCCCCGCTTTGCCAAGTCGCCCTGACCTTGCGGTATGCCTCCCATACGCTGGCCACGTCCGGCGAGGTATGGACGGTCGGCAAGTCCTCTGGCACGGGAGGAACTGCAATGTAGACCTCGTTGATATGGGCGCCATTGAGGTCTGCCCAGGCTCGCAGCTCGCGCCAGACCATTCGGTTATACGGTTCGGCCACTGCCGCCTGAATCAACATCTTCCGCGCCTTGGCCATGTCACCCCCCAGGGCCAACATGTCCGCATAGTAGCGGTAGGCGGTTTCCACATTCGGGTCGAGCTGGATCGCGCGTTCATACCACGCGGCGCCTTCGGCGAATTGTTTCTGCTTGTGGTACGCATTGCCGATGAAAAGAGCGGCCGCGTAGTTCGCGGGCTCCAGTTCCGAGGCTTTCATATAGTTGTTGACGGCCGCGGCGAAGTCGCGCCGTGAGAAGGCAGCCTCCCCAGCACGCATCAGCTCTTCCACTTGCGGGTTGTCAGAGTAGTGGATGGCGCCGCTGGCCGGCAGGTGTCGCAGGAGTTCCGACAGATTCAGCGCCAACGGGCTCCTATTGCCCAGCTCCCATGCCTTGTCGAGAAAAGCGCGGGCGCGAAGCCGTTCCTTTCCCGCCGCCTCCTGATTGGCAAGCGTTGCTGCGTGATCGACCAACGACGCGGCCAAGGCAACCAGCGTGTCATCGTCTTTCGGGTTGGCTTTAACGAGCTCTTCCAAGAGAGGCAGCGCCTCCAGGCGCTTGCCCTGGGCAAAAAGCTCGGTGACCCTTTGGCGCTTGGCCTGGTAAGCGGTATCCGATAGCTGTGACGCAATCGAGGATGCCGCCCAGACATTCAAGAGCAATACGACTAGAAGACAGCCTCGCCCAGCACCAGTTCGCACGCGCGTTATCTCCTGCACGGTTCGGCTCTTCCTGTATCGGTATCCCGGACCGCGACTCCACCTTCGGCTACAACGTCTTGCAGCAGGGGAAGATGTCCTCGGAGCGCTTGACCTGATATGGGACGACCGGTCAACCCCCACTTTGCGCTGTTGCCTTTTTCCTGGGGCAGAGGAAGCGGCGGTCGAGGTGGCATGATCGACGGTTGATCACTCTGATATTCGCGGATCGAGCGCGAAGCTCGCCGTCATGGTCGTGATCCGTCGGGAGCTGCCTCGGACTAACGTCGTGGGTCAGGCGCAGGGGCCTGCCACATAGGTCAATCGAGGATCCTCCATTCCGGCGTGCTTTCCTCGACCGACGCCTACTCTGCTCCAAGAGATGTCCTTTTCTTTCCCTTCAGTGCGCCGTTGTCCTACGCGGCTTTCTCAGGCCGCTTCCTGTGAGAGAGTTCCTTTTCGACCTGTATCCCGATCGCCCAGATGAACCCGAGGAGCTCGCGTCCGATGGCCGTCATGACTTTTTGGCGGAGCTTGCCCTTGGCCGTGAGGCGCCGATAACGTGAGCACAGTCGGTGCTGTGCCTTCCAGGCGATTTCTTTGACCTCTTCGCTCAGCCCCTCCTGGCGTTTCTTAAGCTCTGGAGACATGGCTGGCCGATACTGGTATGCCCAAGCGGCTTCGCCAAGGATTCGGCGCACATGGGCGTTACCCGTTTTCGTGATCGCTCCCCGGCGCACGCTGGTACCCGTCGAATTCTCACTCGACACCATTCCGCTGTAGCCCATGAGCTGCTTGGGCCGAGCAAACCGTGACACCGGACCCACCTCCGCCACCAGGGTCGCCGCCGATACCGTCTGAATCCCGCGGAGTGCCTGAAGCGCGACGATCAAGGCGCGCATTTCCACAGGCGCCGACTCGATGGCCTGATCGATCGCTAGGTCCAGCCGCTTCACCCTCTCCGCTTGGTGCTCCACCTCGTGCAGGTAGTCGAGGAAGGTGGCCTCCTGCTCCGGACGCTCGAATCGAAGCGTCTTGATCCACAGGAGGTGCTTTAGCGTCCAGTTCTTGACCCCCTCAGCTGCCCGTAGACCCCGGCGCAGTAGAAACTTACCCAATCGGTGTCGCGCTCTCAGCTGATCCTTCTTCGCGACTTCCCGGGCCCGGACCAGGTCCCTCAAGGCTTCGTGCGCCGCGTCCGGCACCCAGACTGCGGTCAGGTCCCCGCTCCTGTAGCATCGCGCCAGCTTCTCTGCGTCCCGGCGATTCGTCTTGACCCGGTCTCCCGACTTCACCGGGACCAGCGTCGGGGCCACCACGTCGCAGTGCACCCCAAGCTTCGTCAGCAGCCAGTAGAGGCCATACCCATGGGGTCCCGCTTCGTAGCACACCCGAAGCCGTTTCGCAGGCCCCAGCTTCCTTATGAGCCGCCGCACGGACTCTTCTCGGTACGGAATCGCACCCAATGCCCGCACCTCGCCTCCCGGCTCCGCCACGGCCACCAGGATCTTCTCCGAATCCACATCCCACCCCACGTATCGGATATCCTTCATCGGCCGGCTCCTTTCGCTTGTAGCTCTGCGCTACGGTCAGCCGATCGCAAGCGTAACCTACGAACTCGCGATAGGAGCCGGTCGTCCCATTGTGACTAACGCGACCCCCGGCAGCCGGTTGCGATCGAGCAGAGGCTGCCCA
>DATMQU010000544.1:0-7169 GCA_035566715.1 Vicinamibacteria bacterium | reverse complement strand
CAATCTCCTTGCCCGGGCCCTCCGGCAGCACCTCGAGGCGCGTGCCAAAGATGGGGAGCTTCGCGTCGGCCGGAGTCAAAGCCTTCGCCTTGGGAGACTGGGTCCAGCCAGCGGTGAGAGCTGTGCCGCCGATCACGATTCCGAGGAGGATTGAGGTCGGCCAGAATTGCCTCATGCCGTCACCTCGATGTCCGCCGAGTGCCAGGCGTTGTAGAGGTACCCGCTCTGGTTCCACACCGCCTCCTTGGGCTGCACGCTCCCCCGGCTGTCGGTGGCGCGCGCCCAGAGCGTGACCTTTCCGGGGGCCTCGGGCTTCCATGGGAAGGTCCACAGGCGCCACGCGTAAGGATCGTGCTCAGGGTCGAGGACCGCATTCTTCCATGTCGCGCCACCGTCGGCGCTGATCTCCACCTTGCTGATGTCGGGCGCGCCCGAGAAGGCGAACCCGCGCAGCGTGACCGTCTGACCCACCCTGGCCGATTTCGGCGCATCCGTAATGTTGGATTTCACGAATAGCTCCGTGACCGGGCTCATCTCGTCCGGCTTGAAGGTCACGCCCGGATCGCCCGGCTTGTTCGGGAAGCGGTAGCCGACATCCATGTAGAAGCCCTTCTGCGGATCCTTCTGTGGGCTCAGACGTTCCAGCCATTTCATCCAATGGTCACCGGCCCAGCCCGGAACGACGAGCCGCGCCGGTGCTCCATGGAGCAAGGAGAGCGCCTCGCCGTTCATCTTGAGCGCGATCACGCCGTCCTCCAGGACCTTCTCCATCTCGAGGCTCCGGAAGAACGGCGGCACTTTGCCGGGTGGTTTGTCGGTGCCGAACGTATGCAGGTGCTGGCCCGTCCCCTTGAGGCCCGCCTTGCGCAGGACGTCCTTCACGCGCACGCCCGTCCAGCGCGCGTTCCCCACCGCCCCAAACTGCCACTGCACGCCGGGGACGACCGGCTTCATGAACCCGCGTCCGTTGCCCGCGCACTGGAGGACGCAGGTCACCGTCGTCTGCGGCATCGCGTTGAGCTCGCCGAGGGAGAGCTTGAGCGGCACCCCCACTTCACCGTCCACGGTAAGGGCCCAGTTCTTGAGATCCGGGGCCACCGGAATCCAATGCTGGCGCACGAAGAACAGGTCGTTGGGAGTGAGATAGGTCGTGAGCACGTCGAGCGGCGTCTCCGCGCACGCGGCGTACCCGTTCACCTGCAGCATCCGGCGCTTGGCCGGGGGGACAACCCTGACCGCGGCCGCGATGCTTGGAAAGGCGGCCACGCCCGCGGCCACGCCCAAGAACGCGCGCCGGGTCAAGCCCGGACGAAGATCTGGCGGATTGGCCATCGAATTCTCCTCCCTACACCCTGGAGCTGGCGGGGCTCGGTTGGGAAGTCCCGCTCAAGCCGGACTTATCGCTACACGTCATCGCCTCCTTGAGGTGGACACCCCGGCCCCGGTGCGGCGGGGCCACGACGGGTCCTACTCGAACAGGTCCCCTTTCCACAGGGGCTGGCCGGCGAGCGACGTATAGGCGCCCCACGCCGCGAGGGCCAGGATGCTCGCAAACAGGCACACCGTGCTGCCCGCGTACCAGGTCGAGAGGCTGTTGGCCGCGGGGGCGTTCAGCAGGAGGTCGGCGACGAGGAGGCCGGCGGCCAGCGACACGAGCCCGAACCGCAGCACCACGATCACCGCGACGGAGTAGATCATGAGCTGCGCAGGCACCTCAACGCCCGGGTGGGTGGCCCCGAGCACTCTGAGCACGGTGAAGAGGAGGATGAACGCCATCGCGGCCAGCCATTGCTTCCGTAAGAGGGCGCGCAGCAGGAATAGGAGGAAGAAGAGGATGAGGGTGCCGCGAATGGAGTAAAGCGCATGCATCAGTCCATGCCCCAGCGCTCCGCGGCCGCCGAGCAGGAAGTCGGTCGACGCCAGAGGAGGCGGGGCGCCCTGTACCCCCTGAAGCCAGAAGAGGACGTGGAAGATGAGGGTCCACGCGAGGCCGAAGAGAACACCGAACAGGATGTCGCGGCCCGCCAGGGGATCCCGGAGCTTGCCCGTCAGGAGCCGGCTCCAGGAGATGATGGTCTGCGGCCAATGCCTGCGAACGTAAGGCTCCAGGGCGACGTACATGACCCAGGTGAGGCCGGCAAAGAAGAGCGAGTTCGCGACCGCGGCGAGGAACAGCGCGTAGACGCCTACGTCGGCCGCGAAGTGCGCACGGCACAGCCAGAGCGCCAGTCCGAGGAAGAAGACCAGGCTGGCCAGGCGCGTCGCCCCTTGGCGGTCGCCCCGGCCTCGAATGAGGTTTAGGCGTGCAAGCAGAGCGGCTGCCACCAGGATCGCTAGAAACAATGCGATCGCCAGGATCCTTCCCGCCCTCTCTCGCGGAGTCTGCTCAGGCGGCTGCATGCGGCTCGCCCTGGTCCAAGCGCCAGTCATGGCGAAAAAGATGGGCTTCCCGTGCCAGGAAGCCGCCTCCACTCGCAAGTGTCGGATGCTGCCCGGCCAGGCTCCGGTCCAAGCCGCGCGCGCGTCGGAGGCGCCCAGCGAGTTCCAGACCGGCGCCGCCGGCTGGAGCCGGGCCACGTCGAGCTCAGCGGCGGAGAAGAGAGGAGCCCAGTCGGGCGCCGGGTATGGCGGGCCGTCCTCTTCTTTCTCCGGCGGCATGACCTGCAGATATGTCAGGCGCCCCTGCGGATCCAGCCGGAGGTTGACCATCCCCGACAACGTCGGGGGTGGATCGTCCGGCGTGACGATGCCGGGAGTCATCGTGTCGTCCTTGAACGCGAGGACGATCATGCTGCGCGGGCTGGAGCGATACCAGAAGGAGAGGGGTGAAGGGCGACTCGAGAGCACGGTGCGCCAGTCGGGGTGCGGCTTGTCGTTCGACTCCACGTAGCGCATGAAGTCGTCGTCGAACGTGAGCCCCTGGGCGGTGTCCGTCGGCGTGGCTTCGTATCCGAGCCGCCGCAGGGTTTCCCGCGCCTTCTGGGTCAAGACCTCGGGTGAGCTCTCGAGGCCGAGCGCGGAGAGCCCGCTCCCCCATACGCTCAGCACCCAGACGAGGGCGAGCCCGACGATCACGGCCCCCATGCCCGCGGTGGCCCAGCCCGGCGACAGGCCCATGCTCGAGCCGGCGGCGGCAACGATCTGTGGTGCAGGTGTCTCTCCGGCCGCAAGCGCTGCCGCCAGCGGGTCGCCGCCGGGCAGCGCCATCGCGACCGCCAGCGCGGAGGGCGGCCGATTCGCGGGATCGCGTTCCAGGCAGCGCAGGATGACCCGGTCTAGCGTCGCGGGCAGGTCCTCCACCAGCGACGACGGATTCGGGGGCGTCGCTTCCCGGCGCGAGCGCGCGGCCTCCGCGAAGGTCCGGGCCTCGAAAGCACGCTTGCCTGTGAAGATCTCGTACAGGAGCAGGCCCAGGGCGTAAATGTCGCTGCGGGCCGTCACCTCCTTGTTCTCAAGCTGTTCGGGGGACATATAGGCGGGGGTGCCGCTGCGGAGGTCGCTCCCGCCGACCTGATCGGCGAGGGCGGCGAGCCCGAAATCGGTGAGGACCACCTGCCCGTGGCTGTCGAGCATCACGTTCGCCGGCTTGAGATCCCGATGCAGCACGCCCTTCTCGTGGGCGGCGGCCAGGCCGGCGCACACTCCCCGGGCCACCTCCGCGGCCTTGTCCGTGGGGAGACGACCGATGCGCCGCAGCAGCGATGCCAGGTCCTCGCCATCAACGTACTCCATGCAGAGGAAGTGCACGCCTTCGGCCTCGCCCACGTCGTAGACCCGGCAGACGTTGGGGTGTGAGACACGGCGGGCGATCCGAACCTCTGCGCGGAGCCGGGCCAGCATCTCCTCATCGCCGCTTTTCACCTGCGGCAGGAACTTGAGGGCGACCGGCTGGCCGAGGGTCAGGTCATCGGCGCGGTAGACCTCGCCCATTCCGCCCCGGCCCAGCACCGCGACGATCCGGTAGCGGCCCGCGAGGACGGTACCGGGGACGAATCGCCCTTCTTGGCCCGAGGTCACCGAGGAGCGGGGCTTAGAGGCCGATGCGCCCGGTGAAGGCGTGGGCCGGGGCGCCGGCTCCGGGGAGCTGAAGGTGGCCAGGGCGTCGGAGACGAGTAGCTGACCGCACGACGAGCAGACGCCGCCTCGGGCTGGGTTGTCGGTCCCGCAGCTCTCACAGCGAATCACGAGCGCCTCGGACATCGTTCCTGCCTAGTCTACACCGTCACTTACAGCCTTCTCCCGCGCGGGGCAGGCGCTCCCGCACGGACGCGACGCCCGCGGACCGCTACGGCTCGAGCATGGCTCGCGTGGGAACCAGCTTCTCCGACTCTACATCGGCGACACTGATTGCCGGATAGCCGACGCTGTCGGTGGCGCTCGCGTGCCACGCGTCGACCACGAGGTTCCTGAGCGCAGAGGCGCCGGCGGCGAGCCGGGAGATTACGAAGCGCTTCGCCTCCGGAGAGCCCTGCTCGAAGGCATCCGCCTTTTCGAGCTCGTAGAGCGGAATGACCAGCGCGTGCGAGGCCACGAGAGTCGTGGTAATGCTGCGCTCCGGGGGGCAGTTGCACGCCTCATAGGGAGCCATCTCCGAGAGCACGACGTCCAGGGTCACGTGGCGGCGGACGAAGGCGCCTTCGAACCGCTCGTGAAGGGTCTTCGCGGTGCTGTATCCCTTGGGGTTCGGCAGGGGCCCCCAACCGTTGTAGTGCACAGACGTGTGGAGCGGCTGACTGGCGTCTCCGACGTAGTGCGACCACACGCCGATGTCTCGAATGGTGATTGATTCGCGCAGGATCCGGTCCGCGGTGAACCAGGCGCGGTCCTCGGGGGAGGCGGCCTTCCTCTCCCCGACGACATCGACGCGCCAGAGCGCGAAATCGCGGCGGAGTCGGTACCAACCGTCAATAAGCGAGTAGGGCAGGAAGCCGATCCTGTACTCGTTGGTTCCCGCGGCCCGGAGCGCGGTGTCGAAGGCTTCTCGGCTCGCGGGCAGGCTCTGCAGCGCGACCACACCCGCGATGATTCCGTCGTCAGCGACGTCGACGAAATGCCCGGGATTCTCGTCCGCGTCGGCGCTCGACTTGGTTCCCTTGACCCGGTCCGGCTCGGGGCCGAGGCGCTCGATCTCGGAGATCGCGTCGGCTGAGCGCACGAACTCCGGCACTTCGCTGGGCAAGCGAAGCGCGGCGGCGCGGCTGATCAAGCGATGACCGAGGCCATTCCAGGCGCTTGCTGGCGAAACGAGCCCGCTCAGCCAGGCAGCTGCGACCAGGCAACAAGCCGACGGTCGGACGTGAATGTTCACCTTCGCTCCTCTCGCATTAGCGCACTCCCTCTACGGGTCGAAGCCGCCCGCTCGGGCGAAACCCCCTGGGACTGTCAGGATCCCCAACTGAGCGGCGCCGGCGAACCGTCGCTTCTCCTCCCCTGCCCCTCCCCCCCCCCGCGGTGCAGCGGCCCGCGGAGGGAGCCGTCAGCGCAGAACCTGAGCCGCCCAGTACACGAACGCGGTGCCAACGCACGTCAGCGCAATCGTGATTGGAGAGCTGCGCTCGGAGTGCGCCTCGGGCAGGATGTCGGCGGCGCCGATGTAAAGGAGGACCCCGCCGAAGAGCCCCAAGTATATCGCGAGCGCAGCGGGAGGCAGCCGCAGGAAAAGCGTAGAGGCGGCGCCTGCGATAGGGGCCACCGCATCGAGTGCGAGCATCACCTTGGCTTGCCGCGGCGGGTTCCGATTGATGAGCATCAAGCTGACAGTGTTCATCCCGTCTGCGAAGTCATGGGCGACGACGGCCAGCGCGACGATGGCCCCCGTGTGGCTCGACACTTGGAAAGCAAACCCGATCCCGACGCCGTCCAGGAAGCTGTGCCCGGTAAGGGCAAGGGCCGAGAGAAAGCCCACCGCGGGATGCCGGTGGCCCGCATAGACCTCCTCCTGGGCGTGGTGAATGAGGACGAGCTTCTCCAGGGCGTGGAAGGCAAGGAACCCGATGACGAGCGCCACCATCGGTACGCCGAAGCTCAAGGACTGCCGCTGAGTCAGCTCGACGGTCTCAGGCAGGATGTCGAATGCCACCACGCCCAGGAGGATGCCGGCGGTGAACCCGAGCACGAGAGGCAGGCGGGACCTGGCCTTGAGAGCAACCAGCCCACCCACAAGGGTGGAACAGAGCGCCAGCGCGGCCATCGCCAACGCCCCCGTCACGGTCGACCCCGGCGATCGGAGGCGTTCCACCCGCACCAGGCCCGACACGGAGCCCCAGGCAGAGGCTCCTGCGCCATATTCCCCGTCATGGGGGCGAATCATAATGCCACCAGAGCACGAACGGACGCCGAGTCGGCTTCGGTATCTCACTTCGAGCACGCCGGCTCCGAGAGCCCGCGACTGTGCGCTTGGGGTCAGCGCACGAGGCAAGGTAAGAAGTACTTGACATTGTTCGATAGTTCTGCTATATTAGAAGTATGGATATTAAGGGCGCGGTGAGCGCCCTCGGCGCTCTTGCCCAAGAGTCTCGGCTAGAAGTGTTTAGGCTGCTTGTTCAGCGAGGGCCGACGGGTCTGGCTGCGGGAGAAATCAGCCAACGCGTCGGCATCCCCGCCACGACCCTCTCCTTCCACCTGTCCCAACTCAGCCACGCCGGCCTTTTGACTTCGCGGCGGGAGGGGCGCTCGATCATCTACGCCGCGGACTACCCCAGCATGCTGGACCTCATGGAATTTCTGATGAAGAACTGTTGCCAGGAAGAGACGGGTGCGCGGGAGGCAGTCCCGACGCCGGTGACCCTGCAGGTGAAGCGCTGAGCGCGTTTGAGACGCGAGAGGACTGGACCATGGCTGAAGGCGCGGAGAAGAGCTGTTGCGGCCCAACCTGCTGCGCGGAGGAATCCCAGGTCGCCGCCAGACCGACCGTAAAAGAGGCGGACCGGCTCGTGAACCAGGTCCGTGAGCGCTACCAGCAGATCGCGGAAGGCTCGGCGAGCGGCTGCTGCGGACCTCAAGCGGCCGGCTGCGCATCCCCGGAATCCGCGGTGGCACTGGGCATAGGCTACTCGGCCGGCGAGCTGGCGGAGCTCCCGCCGGAAGCGAACCTGGGGCTCGGCTGCGGGGCGCCCCTCGGCTTCCTGGCCCTCAAGGCAGGGGAAACGGTCCTCGATCTTGGCTCGGGG
>DATMQU010000543.1:0-4545 GCA_035566715.1 Vicinamibacteria bacterium | reverse complement strand
AGCCTGGTACCACACATGGCCCTTGTCATGATGGCCCTGCTGTTTCTTCTCCAAGAACGGCAGCTTCAAAGCGAGGAGCTTCCTCTCTGGAGTTGCCCCGGTTTCGTGGACGGGGCACGGCTTTCGGACTACGCGACGACTGGGTGCCGTTGTTCATAGCGGATCGGCGACAGATAGTCCAGCCCGGAATGCCGCCGGTGCGGGTTGTACCAGCCCCCGATGAAGTCGAAGACGGCCATCCGGGCCTCGGCCTGGGTGGGGGAAGCGGCGGCGGTCCAGCAGCTCGCACTCGAGGGTGGCGGGGCGTTGTCATAGGCGTTGCCCACGGCGTCGTCGCCCTGGTGGCCCGCAGGTCACCCCGGACCGGACAGTCGTTCGATCTCGTGCACGCTCAGTCCGCCCGCCATCGTCGTGACCGCCGTAGGTCCGCCGAGAGCGGAGGGGGTCCCGATGGCGCCATTCCCCGCGACGCCCTCACCAGCGAGCCCGAGAGGCGGCTGCGGGCACCGTAGCAGGTCTGGGAGGGACAGTGTGGGCCCACGACTCGCACGTCCGGGTTTGATCCGCCTCACCCGCATAGCCGCTCTGGGGGTAGTTGTCCTCACGGGCTGCGCGAGCCGCAGCAGACCCAGCTCGACGACTACCAGCAGTTTGCCAACAGGGTCACCCGCCACTACGGCAAGCCCGACGTACAGATCATGGTGCGTACGAGCAACGCCTACGGCGACGGCGTAAGCCTCATGCGACCGGACGGGTGGATGAGCCACTCGCCCGCGATGCTGGAGTCAGTGGAGCCCGGCCGTAGCCGTGACTTCGGTTTTTCCCACGAGCTTGGGCACTGGGTCACGAGGCGCTTCGGGTGCGGGCCCGCGTGCGAGGCCGAAGCCAACGCCGCGGCGGTCAAGATCTTGACCATCGGGCGCCCGGACAGTTGGACGGAGCCCAAGGCGTTCAGGCACTCCATGAGCTACCCGTGCGGCACCAAGACACGGGAGGATGCGGGGCGACCAGTGACCAAGAACCATGTGCGAGCCAGCCAGGAGATGGAGGAGTTGGCCGCGCGCTACTCCCAGTATCCGGCGCCGTCATGCTCATAGGCAGCGTGACCAAGCTGGCGCTCCTGGTGACGGCCACCGAGACCGCGGCCGGCGACGCGCCCGCTGGGCGCCATTACCCGGCCACGCCTGACGAGCGCGCCGGAAGTGAGTGTGCGCGGTGACGCTGACGCGCCCGCCGGTCCTGCTTCGCCGTCTCCCTGTTATGAGCGACGGCCAACCCCTGCGACGCACGGTCTACCTGCGCTGGTTAATCGCGCTGCTCAGCCCCACCCTGCTCCTGGCGCCTGCCGCTGCCCAGGGCCGGGCTCCAGTCCCAGGCGAAGTAGACACCCACGTGACCCAGTCCACGATCCGCACCACGATCTGCGAGCACGGGTACACGGCGAAGGTGCGACCACCCCGGCCCTTCACCGACGCCACGAAACGCCGCCTCGCCAACGGACACCCCGGCTCGCCGCAAGACTACGAGTTAGACCATCTCATCCCGCTCGGGCTGGGCGAGCATTCCACGTCCTCGAAAAACTCTGGCTCCAGGCTTGGCCGGAGGCCGCGATTAAGGACCGGGACGAGCTACGGCTGCATCGAGAGGTCTGCGCGGGCCGCATGACGTTGGAGCAGGCGCAGCACGAGATGCTGGCGGCGTGGGGGCCGCGGTGATGACCCCGCAACACCCCGCGAGCGGTGCTCACAGACTGTCCACGGTGCGCCTCCGGCATCTAAAGCAGGGTTATCTACGGCGCCTCCACGAATCCCCAATCGGCGCGGAGGACCGTCACGTTGTACGAAGTCGCCCCGGCGGGCATTGGCACACAGAAGACCGAGCGGCTTCCCGCTGGCACGTCTGCGAGGACGTAGTGATCCCTAGTGCTGACCACTTTGCCGGTGCTGCCGAGCCCCTGTACCCTGATCGCGACCCCCCGGGCTGGCGCTTGCCCGACGTTGCGCACGTCGCCGCAGACCGCCCGCCATCCCTCAGCCATGGCGCTATCACTCCACGACGGACGCAGGCTGCCGTCGGCGACAGCACTCACTGTCTGGGCTGACACGCTGCTCAGCGCCAGCACAAGCCCGGTTACGAGCAGCCAATGGCGGACCGAGCGTTCCGTCGCCATTCGGCAGTGGGACACCAAGGAGACAATGAGTCCATATCGCAAATCCCACATGAGACCCATCCTTCAGTGTCTTGCCCGAAGGGGCCCAACTGGAGGGCCGTCCCAAGGGGTTCGGACCCCACCCACCTCACGCCCCGCCTCTGGAGAGTAGGGGCGCGCTTCCGTCACGGGCTGCTGAGCAGGGAGAGGAGTGAGAAGGGGCGGCGGGGCAACGTAGTCTGGGGCCAGCACCTCGGGCGGCGGGCCGGCAAGAGCTTGGTCTCCCGGATGGCCGCCCTCCGTCGATCTGCCCGAGCGCTCGTCGAAGTGTCTGCCGCCGACTGACAGCGCAACCATCCCACCCACCCCGTTGATGTAAACCGAGATCGCGTTGGGCAAATCAACGAAGGCGACCACTCCATCGCCCGCCGGAGTCGTCTGATAGTCTGCTTGCACGTGATAGCACTGACCGATTGCGTTCGCCAATTGTTTGACGTGACTCTCGACTTGAGCCGAGGGAACATCCCACACGCACCAATAGGCTTTCGCCTCATTCTCATACCAGCACTGAGAAGCGCCGGGCAGAGTCCGAATGACTCCTCTTTCAGTGGGCCCGCCGTTGGCGTCATCGAGGATGGACCGGAACCCTGAGGGAGCGAGCTTGACCAGAGGGTCGAGGTCCGAACAGAACGACTGCGCCAGGGCGGTCGAGGCCATGAGAAGCAAGGAAGTCGCAGTCACACCAACGCACCAAGCGCTTCGCATCATCTTGAACCCCCTTTCTTCCTTGATGCGGAGCGAGGCCGGCGAGTTTCCTTGCGAGCTATCGGGTCCTTGCCGAAATTCTTTGCCGTTCGTCGGCGGGCGCACGTTGAAGTGGCTCAAGGTGAAGCAGGCGGAGTACCGCGAGAGCGAGCGGGGGTGGGAGCCGCAGAAATCGTAGGTTAGCGGGAGTCTTTCGCGCCGAGAGACCCGACTTGACTCAGTACGTGATTTGTCGATCCTCCGGCGTGTCGACTCATGGCCCGAAGCTGCCAAGTCATCGGCAGCCATCCACTCAACGGCCGCTCCCCAGGAGGAACTCCCATGAGGATGGCAACGCTGCTATCGCTGGTTGCTGTGACGGTATTGCTGGTCGCCTCTCTCCCAGCGGGGGCCCAGCAGCCGGTGGCGCCGCCGCCACCACAGATCCCCTACGGCGCCCCGCTCAGCCTCGAACAGGCCAAGAAGTTGCTCGCTGGCGCCGTGGCGGAATGAGTCGGTTCAAGAGGGGGCGGCTGTCCAGCTCACCATCCCGGATGTCGGCGTCTTCGAGATCCCGATCGTCCGGCGTCCGCTGCCCCGTCGGGGCGGTTTCTCAATGCTCTACCGGTGCCCGGGCTGCGGCCAGCCGAAGCGCCATCTCTGCTTGCGGAGCCTGGTCATCGGGCGGCTGGTCGACTATCAAGGGCCACTCTGCACGGCATGCGCCGGCTTGCGGTGGGCATCTCAAGGGCGGTACATCGGGGTCCTCCATCGTGCGGTTCGGGCTGGCCTGGGGCTACAGGGCTCGGATCGGTTTCCGTTTCCGCGTCATCCCCGGGATCCTCGGGCGATCTCTGATCCCCGGCTAATCCTGGACGAGTTCCCCGACCTCATCGGCGACCGGCAAATCGCCCCGGGCCCGGACTGATCACGTTGGGGACCAGGGACCTCGCGCGCCACAGGAGCACCGCGCCCAGAGGCGATAGCCCTCGGCCGTGAGCAGATCCGCGGCGTCGCGTAGAAGGGGAAGGGTCGCCATCTCAAGACCGCCCCTTCGGGCTTACTTGTCTAGCGGTTTCCACCCTGCTATAACCGTCCCTCCCTGGCGTCTTTGTTCACCCCGTCCCAGCTTCGATACAGCCAGACGGGAGGCATGTATGGCGGACGCAGCCTCGTTGTACCTTGGCGTCCACGGCGCAATCACGGCCTTCATCGATGAGCACAAGCGGTGTGGCGATGTTGATAGCGGCTCAGACAGCGGATGTGTCTGGCTTCAATGTTCGTGCGGCGGCCTGATCATGCAGCCGGAGAAGGAACCACCGAATCCGGCCGCCAAGTCAATGTGAAGGAGCCGGGATGCCACGGTCCGCCTCCCGCCGAGTAAGCCACCACGCTAGCCCCCTCCTGAAGAGATGGCGAAGGATGCCATCGTGCACGCGGAAGCGGTGAGCGGCGACAAAGTGCGCATGACCTTTGGTGTGATCCTCGGCCGTCAGCAGGCCGAGGCGCTGCTCGCCGTCCGGGCCATCCGAGAGGAAAGGAACATCGGCACGCTGGTAACCGAACCCCTGAGTCGGCACTGACAAGGAGGGAGCCGTGATGGTGCGCGCGTCGATAGGGGTGTACCTGGTCGTTCTATTGGTCGTTGCCGG
>DATMQU010000542.1:0-2303 GCA_035566715.1 Vicinamibacteria bacterium | reverse complement strand
CGCTTCCTCAGGGCGACCTAGTCTAGCAGGGCCAAGGCAGCTACAATCGTCGTGGCCCAATCTATGGCGCGCTCTTCTAAGAAACTGAGCCGAACCCTACGCCCGCGCCGCCGCACCAAGGGAGCGGCCCCCTCCAGCTCTATCCGTCGCTTCAGAATGCCTAGCCGCCGCACCGCAATTGCCCCGGCCGTCGAGCGTATCGTAAAGGCGGTAAAAGGCGCGGGGCTAAGCCACGATCAGCGGCTTGACCTCGCGGTGGCGCTTGCCGAGGCTCTTTCCAACGCTGCCGTCCACGGAAACCAGCTGCGGCCCGGGTCCCAGGTAGGGATCACGGTTCGCGTCACACCTCGCCGCCAGGCGGTCGTGGAGATCAAGGACTCGGGCCACGGGTTCGACGTCCTGCACGTCTCCGACCCGACCGATCCTTCCCACATCCTGAAGCCGGCGGGACGCGGTGTCTTCCTCATGCATCGCCTTGTCGACCAGGTGGTGTACGATCCGCCCGGCAACCGCGTCCGCCTGGTCGTGCGGACCAAACCTTAAGCCGTCCACGAGGTCGATCACGCCGACGTCCCCAGCGAGCAAGACCCGCGGGGGTCAGGCACACGGGAGTGGCCGCCCTTTGAGAGCCTCGCGATCCCGCTAACTATGGCCCTTCCTCCGATCTGAAGAGGCTTTTATGCAAAAGCGCTTCAAGTTCTTGACCCTCGAGAACGACGGCGTAGCGGCTCGCATCATCCTCCGCCGCCCGCCCCTGAACGTGCTACACCTGGAGATGATCCAGGAACTGAACCGGGCTCTGCGTGGTGTTCAGCCAGCAGAAGGCCTGCGCGCGATCATTTTTTCCGCTGAGGGCAAGGCCTTTAGCGCAGGGGTCTCCGTGGAGGACCATCTTCCGAGGCGAGCCGCGGAGATGTTGGGCGCATTTCACGGGATCTTCCGCCGTCTGCAAGCTCTTTGCTGCCCGACGATCGCAGCCGTGCAGGGGGCGGCCTTGGGTGGAGGCTGCGAGCTGGCCGGCTTCGCAGACTGGGTAATCGCCAGCGAGACCGCCACTTTTGGTCTCCCCGAGATCAAGCTCGGATCCCTTCCTCCGCTAGCGGCCGTGCACTTCCCCCACCGCATCGGCCGCGCCCGCACCGTACAACTCATGCTCTCCGGCGAGACGCTGGGGGCGCGAGAGGCGGAGCGGATAGGCCTCGTCGACCGGGTGGTCCCTCCCCAGAAGCTCGCGGCCACGGTAGAAGAGACGATCGATCGCCTTCGGGAGAAGAGCGGACCCGTCCTCCGCCTCGCCAAGCGGGCCGTACTCCTCGCCGCGGGCCGAGACCTCGAACACGGCCTCTCCAAGGTGGAGAGACTCTTCCTAAAGAAGCTCATGAAGACCCGGGATGCGAAAGAGGGTCTGCGGGCGTTCCTCGAGAAGCGCCCTCCAAAGTGGAAGCACAGGTGACGTCGGTTGAGCGGGCGAACTCGAGACTGGGGCTCTAGGTCAACCGACTACTTCGCGCGCGAAAGCCTGCCCGAGCTTCGCGACCAGGGGGGCCATTCTCGACGCCCCCTCTTCGCTGTGGCGCTGCTGGTCCGCGGGCGCATTCGCCTCCCGCATCCAGTCCCGCGCCATGGCCGCCGTGGCCTCCACGTGAAACTGGAGGCCCAAGGCGCTCCCCAGGCGGAAGGCCTGGTGTGGGTAGAGCTCGGAGGAGGCAACATGGACAGCCCCGGGGGGAAGGTCGAAGGTGTCGCGGTGCCAGTGGAGTGGCGCCAAGCGCAGCGGCCAACCCCCAAGCCAGGGATCGTCGGCCAGGCGGGTCACGGGCCACCATCCGACCTCGGGCTCGGGCCCGGCGTAGACCCGGCCGCCCCCGGCCGCAGCGAGCAGCTGGCTGCCCAGGCACACGCCGAGGGTGGGAAGCCGGGCGTTTAGGGCCTCGCGCAGGAGCCCAATCTCCAGCGAGAGGAACGGAAAGCGGTCGCCTTCGTAGACGCCCATGCTACCGCCCATGACGATGAGCCCCCCGTAGCCGGCAAGGGAGCCCGGCAGCGAGTCAAAAGCGAGACGGGTGTCAGCCTTGAGCCCGGCGGCGGCGATCGGGTCAGCGAGCGCGCCCAGTGGTTCGGACTCGCTGTGGAGGACGACCAGGATACGCCTCACCACGGGGTCGGCCTCCCGGACCACACCTCTGGTCAGAAGAGCTTCGACAGACCTGTCAGGAAGGCCACTCGCGGACCGAGTTGGCCCTCGTTGACATAGCGATAGGGGGCGAAGAGAACGAAGCCGTACAGCGAGACCTCGTGGGAGA
>DATMQU010000541.1:0-4452 GCA_035566715.1 Vicinamibacteria bacterium | reverse complement strand
AACTCCGCACCCATGACTTCCCGGCGGGCGAACCTCCTGACCGCGGCCGGCCTCCTCGCCTTGATGGCCCTGGTGCCGTTGACCGCTCCCCGCTGGGCGCGCGTCCTCCGCCAGCCTCTGACCGCCCTGGTAGAGGAGGAGTCGCCGGCGGCGACTCCCCTCCCTCCCGCCGCCCCCCGCGCGCCGGAGGCAGAGGTCCAGCGGCGCATCAGCGTCCGCCTCTACTTCGAGGCCGGGGACCGATTCGGGCTCGTCCCCGAGGAGCGCTCGGTGCCGTTCTCGAGCGACCTCTCCGGGCAGATCCGGTCGGTGGTGGAGGAGCTCATCCACGGCTCGGCCACGGGCCTGCTTCCCCCGCTGGCCCCGCAGGTCAAGGTTATCGAGGTCTTCGTCTCCGCCCGCGGCGTGGCCTACGTGAATCTGTCCAAGGAGATCTCGGCGGGACTGCACGGCGGCTCCCGGGCCGAGCTGCTCACCGTTTATGCGGTGGTGAACTCCATCACCGGGAACTTTCCCGCCATCAAGCGCGTGCAGATCCTCGTGGATGACCGGCCGGTGCCCACCCTGGCCGGACACGTCGACCTGTCGCGGCCGCTGCCCCCCGACATGACGTTCGTGGCCCTCCCCTCGTCGCCCTCTCCCTCGTCGGCGGCTTCGCCGGCGCCCTCGCCCGTCGCGGGGGTTCGGTCATGAGGAGGCGCCTGGGCGTCGCCGCGATCGCGCTCGGCCTCTGCGGCGCGACCACCACCCCCAACCCCCTGGCCGAGGCCGAGCGCCTGGCCGAGGAGGCGACGGGCTTCGCCGCCGCCCGGCCCGAGGCCGCTCTCGCCCAGGCCCGGAGGGCCCTCGCCCTCGGCGCCGATTTCGAGCCCACCTCTTTCGTGAAGGCCGGCCGCAAGGGGGAGGTGGTGGAGGACGCGTACGTGGCCGCGCGCGAGGAGTATCGGCGGCACCGGGCCAAGCTCTACGAGGCGGTGGGCGTTTGTCTGACCGCGGGGGGGCAAAACGCCGCCGCCCTGCGCTACCGGCGGCGCGCTTCCCTCCTGGACCCGCAGCCGGAGCGCGCGTTCGCGCTGGCCCGGGCCCTCGTCGGCTTCGGCCAGGGCCAGGCGGCTCTCGAGGCCCTCGAGAAGACGGGGGCCACGGGGGCCGGGTTGCCCTCGGCGGCCCTGAGGCTGGTCGAACAGGCGGTGGACCTGGCCGGCTTGCCCAGCGCGCAGGTGGAGCTCGACCGCTGGCGTCTGCTCGCCCTCCCGCCGGGCCCGGTCGAGTATCGGGATGGGCCCTTCCCCCTGCCCGACGGGACCCGCCTCTCGACCCTCCCCGTGTTCCATCTCGAGGAGGTCGAGCGAAACGTGCTGTACGTGGCGGAGCCGTACTGCCGCAACTGCTCCGCGGACCTGGAAGCGCTGAAGCGCGCCGTCCGGCCCGAGGTGCGGGTGCTCGCGGTTCCTGAGCAGCCGGACCAGGACCAGGCCTTGCGCCAAGTCCTCGCCCTCTACCGTTACAACTGGCCGCTCGTGCTGGGGCGGGGCGTGGCCGCGGGGCTTCGTCTGAGCGCGCGCTCGGTCCTGGTGGTGGCCCGCGGGGGCTGGGCGGGGGCGGTCCTGAAGCCTCCGCCCGGATCCGTGCTCGCCTCGGTGCTGGCCGTGTTCGAGAAGGCCGATGTCCGGGAGACCGTGCCCCGTCCCACCTGGAACCATCGGCCGGTCGTGCGGCGGCCCCCGGCCGCAGCCCCCGGCCTCCTTCCCGAGGGCCTGGCCCCCGGCGAGGACGAGCCCGCTCCCGAGGGGTTCGTGGCTGCCGTCAACGCCTTCCGCGCCGGCCATCCGGCCGAGGCCCTTCGTCTCTTCGAGGCCCTGGACGCCAAGGGAGACGGGTGGCTGCTGCCTCCCGAGGCCCGTCTGGACCGCGCGCTCTGCCTGGCCGCCCTCGGCCGCCGCGAGGAGGCCCGCCGGCTTCTCCTGCGGACGGGGGACAGCCGGTTCCAGGAGGCCGTGGACCGTGCTCTGGAGAAGGTGGGCTCGAAGTAGCTTTCCCGACAGCCGTCAGATAGAGTCGGGCGTTTCATTGCCTAGGAGGCACCATGGCCGAAGCCGCCTCGCGCGCCATCATCGAAACCCGATTCGGGGAGATCGAGCTCGAGTTCCTGCCCGATAAGGCTCCCGGTCATGTGAAGAACTTCTTGGACCTGGCCCGCAAGGGCTTCTATAACGGCACCACCTTCCACCGCGTGATCCCGGGCTTCATGATCCAGGGGGGGGATCCAAACACCAAGGACCATCAGGCTCCCCGCGAGCGTCACGGCACGGGCGGGCCCGGGTATACGATCAAGGCCGAGTTCAACGACACCGCGCACAAGCGCGGAGTGGTCTCCATGGCCCGCGCCCAGAGCCCGGACAGCGCGGGATGCCAGTTCTTCATCTGCGTGGCGGACTCCGCCTTCCTGGACCGGCAGTACACGGCCTTCGGCCGGGTGGTGCGGGGGCTGGAGGTGGCGGACAAGATCGTGAGCGCGCCCCGCGATCAGCGGGACAACCCGAAAGATCGGATCGATATTCAGGTCCGGATCGTCGAGTAACGGGTCATCGCGCGACTCCACCCGATCGACGCACGCTCTCCGAGGGTGGACAGCCCCCCGGGAGACGGCACCGCGAGGCGGCCCGGAGCGCGGCCCCGGATGAGGCCCAGAAGGCTCCCTGAGCGCAGGACGCCCCGCTTCGGTTGGGCGGGGGAGTTGGTTCAACCCGGCTTGGGTGGCCGCGCGTTCGCGACCGCCCGCGCGACAGGGACGGGGTCGTGCCGCGGGCGGGCGGTACCAAAGGGATGACGGAGAAGGAGATCAAGCTCCGGGTCGCGGGGCCGGAAGCGGCCCGCGTGGCGGTGGCACGCCTGGGGGCGACGCTCGCGCGGCCGCGCCACTTTGAGGACAACGTCCTTCTCGACGATGCCCGGGGCTCCCTGCGCGCCGCGGGCTCGGTCCTGCGCCTGCGCCGCACTCCCACGGGGAGCGTTCTGACCTTTAAGGGGCTCGGACAATTCGAGGAGGGGGTAAAGAGCCGCGAGGAGGTCGAGGCGCCGGTGGCGGATGCGGACGCCCTGCAAGTCGTCCTGGAGCGGCTGGGATTCCGACCCGTCTTCCGTTATCAGAAATACCGGGAGACCTATGCCTGGCGCGGCCAGGAGATCGTGATCGACGAGACGCCCATCGGCACGTTTTTCGAGATCGAGGGCGACGTGGCGGGAATCCAGGCCGCCGCCGTCGGCCTCGGCTACAGCCGCGCCGACCACCTCACCGACTCTTATGTGGCCCTTTTCTTCGCCGGTGGCGGAAGAGGGGACATGGTGTTTTCCAAATGAAGGGGCCCCCGGGCCGGGGGGGGCAGGCTCGCCCGGGTGGTGCGCGTGGAGGGCACGCGGGTGCTCCGCGGGCGGGATCGCCCCGAACTGCATGAAGGCCATGGTGCTGGCCGCCGGTCTCGGCCTGCGCATGCGCCCGCTCACGCGGCGGCGCGCGAAGCCCGCCCTCCCGGTGCTGAACCGGCCGTTGCTGCAATGGACTCTGGAGCTCCTGGCTCGCCAGGGCGTGACCGAGTGCGTGGTCAACCTGCACCACCGGCCGGAAACCGTGGTCGCCGCGGTCGGCGACGGCCGGCGGCTGGGCCTGCGCGTCCGCTACTCCCACGAGCGGCGGATCCTGGGGACGGGAGGGGGGCCCCGGAAGGTCCGTGACCTCCTCGGGGACGAGCCCTTTCTGCTCGTGAACGGCGACGTCCTTTTCGATTTCGACCTCGCCCGCTTGCTCTTGCGTCACCGGGCCGCGGGGGCCCAGGCCACCCTGGCCCTGAAGAGGAACCCCGATCCGAAAACCTACGGCCCGGTGGTGACGGGGCCGGGGGGGTGGGTCCGTTCCCTGGCCGGCCTCCCCCGGCCGGCCCGGGGGATGGTGTCTCTCTTCACCGGCATCCACGTGCTCGACCCCGCGCTCCTCGACCGGCTGCCTCCGGGCCCGTCCGAAAGCGTGCCCGACCTGTACGCGCCGCTCCTGGCGGAAGGGGGCCGCGTGCTCGGGGTGCGCGTGGGGGGCGCGTGGTACGATCTCGGACGCCCATCGTTGTACCTGGCGTCGCAGCTCCGAATGCTGGACCTCCTCCACGGCCGGGGTGGGTCGCTCATCCACCCCCGGGCCCGGGTGAGCGCCCGGGCGCGGGTGGCGTCGTCGGTGGTGGGAGCGCGGTCGGTCGTGGAGCCGGGCGCGAGCCTGAGCGGGAGCGTTCTCTGGGAGGGCACGCGCGTGGGCCGGGGGGCGGTGGTGCGGGGCTCCATTCTGACGGAGGGGGTCCGGGTGGCGGCGGGGGAGAGCGTTCTCAACCGGGTGGCCGTGGGTCGGCTCCGGATGGAGATGACGTGACGGAACCGGGAGCGGTGGCCACGACGGGAAGGGCGGGAGCC
>DATMQU010000540.1:0-12214 GCA_035566715.1 Vicinamibacteria bacterium | reverse complement strand
GGCGGAGATCCAGCTCCCCACCCGGGCCCTGACCCTCTCCGGAAAGTATTACGACGGGAAGGACCTGCGCTTCTATTTCGCGGGGCAGCTCTTCTCGAACTTCAACGACACGACCGGGCTCACGGGCACGGCGACCGGGCCCTCGCTCGACGGCTCGTCCACCGTGGTCTTTGGCATGCGCAACGGGTCGCCGACGGTGGCCCCGCAGACGCCGATCCGGGCGAAGGGCGGCATGGCCTGTATTGGCTTCCCGCTTTCCCGCATCTTCGGGGCCACCCCCGGATCCCGGAGCGCGGGTTGGACGCTCAACCTGGGCTACGGCTACGACGAGGCCAACGCGGCGGACGTGCTCCGGGCCGGCGCCTCCAATCGGCAGAAGAGCAACCTCATCTACGGAAACCTGAACTGGAAGCTCAACTCGTTCCTCACCTTCGCCTTCGAGCAGTCTCGTTACGAGACCCAAGCCATCGCCAACCCGGGCGCGGCCCTGCCGATTTTCAAGGGGGTGCCCACCTCGAAGGCGGATGACAATCGGTCGGAGTTCGCTGCTATAGTCACCTTCTGACGAGATTCCGAGGGTGCCAGGGGTCAGCCCGAGGCTCGGGCTGACCCCAAAATAAGACCCGAATCGGCAAGGGGAGAAACTATGGGCGGAACCGCCGCTGCTGCTGCGCCAAAGGATCTCGCGACCCCGAGGAGCGAAGAGAGACGCGTCATCTTCGCTTCGTCCCTGGGGACGGTCTTCGAGTGGTACGACTTCTACCTCTACGCGATCCTGGCTCCCTTCTTCGCGGGGCTGTTCTTCCCCCCCGGTAACCAGACGGCGGCGCTGCTCGGCGCGTTCGGCGCCTACGCCGCCGGCTTCCTGGTGCGGCCCTTCGGGGCGCTGATCTTCGGCCGGGTCGGGGACCTGGTGGGACGCAAGTACACCTTCCTGGTCACCATCGTCGTGATGGGGGTCTCCACCGTCCTCGTGGGTTTCATGCCCACGTACGCGACAGTGGGTTTCGCGGCTCCCTTCGTTCTGGTCGCGCTTCGCTTGGCCCAAGGCCTGGCCCTGGGCGGTGAGTACGGCGGCGCGGCCACGTATGTGGCGGAGCATTCCGCCGACAATCGCCGGGGCTACGCCACGAGCTGGATCCAGACCACGGCCACCCTGGGCATGTTCTTGGCTCTCATCATAATTGGCCTCTGTCGCTCGTTCATGCCCGCGGCGGTCTTCGGGAGTTGGGGCTGGCGCATCCCCTTCTGGTTCTCCATCCCGCTTCTGCTGATCTCGATCTATATCCGGCTCAAGCTGAGCGAGTCGCCGATCTTCCAGCGGATGAAGTCGCAGGGGAAGGGCTCGAAAGCGCCGCTGACGGACAGCTTCCTGAAATACCCCAACAACAAGTACGTGGCGTTGGCCCTTCTGGGGGCGACGGCGGGGCAAGGCGTGGTGTGGTACACGGGCCAGTTCTACGCCCTCTTCTTCATCCAGATCTATCTCAAGCTCGACTTCATCCCGACCTACGAGCTCATCGGCCTCTCGCTGCTGCTGGGTACGCCCTTCTTCCTGGTCTTCGGCTCCCTTTCCGACCGCATCGGCCGCAAGAAGATCATCCTGGCCGGGTGCCTGATCGCGGCTGTGACCTACTTCCCCCTCTTCAAGGGCCTCACCCACTACATCAATCCTGCCCTCGAGCGCTACCAGGAGAGCACGCCGATCAGCGTGGCCGCCACGGACTGCAACTTCCACATCTTCTTGGGGCCCTGGTCGCGGCAGTCGGGCTGCGACTACGTCAAGGACTTCCTGGGCAAGGCCGGGCTCTCGTTCCAGTCCATACCGGCCGCCCCCGGCGAGGCGGTGGTGGCCAAGATCGGCGACACCGAGATCAAGGGGTGGCAAGACCAACCCGGGGGCAAGACCGACGCCAAGTTCATCGGCGCCCTGCAGAGCGCGCTCAAGGCGACCAACTACCCGCCCAAGGCCGATCTCGCCCAGGTCAACTGGGTGATGGCGGAGCTGCTCCTGGTCATCATGGTGATTTACGTGACCATGGTGTACGGGCCCATCGCCGCCTTCCTGGTCGAGCTGTTCCCCACCCGGATCCGCTACACCTCGATGTCGCTGCCCTACCACATCGGCAACGGCTGGTTCGGCGGCATGCTCCCCTTGCTGGCCACGGCCATGGTGGCGGCCTCGGGCGACATCTACAACGGCCTCTGGTATCCGATTTGGGTGGCGATCATGACCTTCGTGATCGGCAGCCTCTTCGTCAAGGAGACCAAGGACCACAAGCTCCAAGAGGACTTCTAGGGAGCCCCCGCGGGCAGGTCCGCCCCCAACCCGGCCCCGTGCTCTCGGAAGAGGGCCGGGGCCCTTCTTGTCAGGGGGGGGTCCAACTCGGCTAGAATCTCCGCGCCAGGCCGAGACCGACTCCCATGAGTTTCCCCCCGCGACGTCCTGGACCGAGTAGGAGGCGCCGTGTCTGAGCCCATGTTCCCCGTCAAGCCCCACATCGCGGCCCGATCCCACATCAAGAGCCGGCAGGAGTATGAACGGCTCTACCGTCTCTCCCTCGACAACCCCGAGTGGTTCTGGGGGGAGCAGGCGAAGACCCTCACCTGGTACCACCCCTGGGAGTCCGTGCTGGATATCGACTACGACGAGGTGGACTTCGCCTGGTATTCGGGCGGGCGGCTGAATGCCTCCTTCAACTGCGTGGACCGCCATCTGTCCGCCCAGGGCGACCGCACCGCCATCATCTGGGTGGAGGATGAGCCCGGGGTCTACAAGCACATCTCCTACCGCGAGTTGAAGCACAACGTCTGCCGGATCGCGAACGTCCTCCTGAGCCACGGGGTCCGCAAGGGGGACCGGGTCTGCATCTATCTGTCCATGATTCCCGAGCTCGCCTACACGATGCTGGCCTGCGCCCGCATCGGAGCCGTGCACTCGGTCGTGTTCGGGGGCTTCAGCGCGGAGTCCCTGCGCGATCGCATCCTGGACGCGGGCTGCCGCGTTCTCGTCACCGCCAACGAGGGGCTGCGGGGGGGGCGCCGGATCCCGCTCAAGAAGATCGCGGACAAGGCGATCGAGGGCATGCCCTTGGTCGAGACCGTGCTCGTGGTGCGGCGCACCGACTCCGACGTGGAGATGCGGTCCGGACGCGACCTCTGGCTGGACGAGGAATGCCGCAAACAGCGGTCCACCTGCACCAACGCCTGGATGGGAGCGGAGGATCCCCTCTACATCCTCTATACCTCGGGCAGCACGGGCAAGCCCAAGGGGGTGCTTCACACCACCGGCGGCTACCTGGTCTATGCGGCGGTGACGCACAAGCTCGTGTTCGACTACCGCCCGGGCGACATCTACATGTGCGCGGCCGATGTGGGATGGGTGACCGGACACAGCTACATCGTCTACGGTCCCCTCGCCAACGGGGCCACCACCGTCATCTTCGAATCCACCCCGACCTACCCCGACCACGGGCGCTATTGGCGGGTCGTCGACGACTTGGGCGTGAACATCCTCTACACCGCGCCCACCGCGCTCAGGGCCCTGGCCCAGGCCGGCGACGACTTCGTGAAGCGGTACCGCCGCGACTCCCTGCGCATCCTGGGCACGGTGGGGGAGCCCATCAACCCCGAGATCTGGCGCTGGTACCACGACGTCGTGGGGGAGGGTCGCTGCACGGTCGTCGACACCTGGTGGCAGACGGAGACGGGGGGCATCCTCATCACCCCCCTGCCGGGCGCCATCCCCACCAAGCCCGGCTCCGCCACCTTGCCGTTCTTCGGGGTCAAGCCGGTGATTGTGGATCCCAGCAACGGGAAGGTGTTGGAGGGGAACAACGTGGCCGGAGCCCTCTGCCTGGCTACCCCCTGGCCCGGGCAGGCCCGCACCGTATGGGGTGACCACCAGCGCTTTCGGCAGACCTATTTCTCACAGTACCCGGGCTTCTACTTCACCGGGGACGGCGCGCGCCGCGATGAGGACGGTTACTACTGGATCACGGGCCGCATCGACGACGTCCTCAACGTCTCCGGGCACCGCCTGGGCACGGCCGAGATCGAGAGCGCGCTCGTGGCCCACGAGGCGGTGGCGGAGGCGGCGGTGGTGGGCTTCCCCCACCCCATCAAGGGGACGGGAATCTACGCCTACGTGACCCTGGTCTCGGGCTTCGAGGGGAACGACCGCGAGCAGATCCAGGGCGCGCTCAAGGAGCAAGTCCGGCAGGTCATCGGCGGCTTCGCCGCCCCCGACGTGATCCACGTGTCCCGCGGCCTCCCCAAGACCCGCAGCGGCAAGATCATGCGCCGCATCCTTCGCAAGATCGCGGCGTCCGAATACGAAGGGATGGGCGACATCACCACCCTGGCCGAGCCGGAAGTGGTGGAGCGGCTCGTCGAGGAGCACAAGACCGGCAAGCGCTAGCGTCCTCCGCCGGAGGTGCCTGGCGGCAGGACCTTCGCACCGACCGTCACGGGAGGCCATGCTCACCGACTTCCACCTGCACACCCTCGTCAGCGACGGGGACCTGGACCCCGCCACCCTCCTCGCGGAAGCCGGGGCCCGCGGCATCACCCACCTCTCGATCACCGATCACGACGCCCTCGGCGCCTACGCCTGGGGGGAGGGGGCCGTGTTCGGCGAGGCTCAGCGGCTGGGGCTCAAGCTGACGGTGGGGATCGAGATGGACGCGGACCTGGATGGCCGTGAGGTCCACCTGCTGGGGTTTGACCTCGACCCCCACGAGCCGGCGCTTGTCGCCCACCTGGAGGCCGTGCGGGGGGCGCGCTTCGAGCGCGCTCGGCGCGAGATTCCGATCGTCAACGCCCTCCTCGGCGAGGGGACAATCACCGAGGAGGCGATCTTTGCCCCCGGCCGGGAGACGCTCATGAAGCCCCACTTCATCCATCCCCTCCTGGCCCGGGGCCTGTTCTCGACCTACGAGGAGGCCAACGTCTGGTACCGGAAGGAGGTCAAGGCAGGGGTGCCCGTGCCCAAGCCGCCGCTGGCCGAGGCCATCCGCCTCATTCGCGCGGCGGGCGGGTGGACGGCTCTGGCCCATCCCGGCTACTACGAGAAGGCGGGGCTGGCCATCGTGCCGCGCCTGGCCGCTCTCGCCGCCCTCGGTCTGCAAGGGGTCGAGCTGGACTACCCCTACCATGCCTGCTCCCCCGACCTTTTCGACGCCGCGGGCGAAGCGGCCTTCATCGCCCGGGTTCGGGCGGCGGGGGAGGCCCTGGGCCTCCGCTTCACCCGCGGCAGCGACAGCCACACCGCGTCCGACTTCGAGAAGGTCTACGGGCCTCGGCCTTGAAGACAGCCAACCCCCGATACCTGGCCCGCCTTCTCCCCGGCCTGGCTCTCGCCGCCCTCGCCATCCCCACCGCTTCCGCGCAGAGCCTGGAACAGGTGGTCACCCGCTACCTGCAGGCCCGCGGCGGTCTAGCGAGGCTTCGGGCCGTCCAGACCCTGCGCATGACGGGCCGGCTGGCGCTGCCGGGGGTGGTGGCGCCCTTCACCCTGGAGCTCAAGAGGCCGGGCCGGATGCGCGCGGAGTTTGCCTACCAAGGCCTGCGTGGAGTGCGGGCCTACGACGGCCAGAAGGGTTGGGCCCTCCCGGCCATCCCGGGACGGGAACGGCCGGAACCCCTCTCCCCGGACGAGCTCGAAGAGGCCCGGGAACAGGCCGACATCGACCTCTCGCCGCTCGTGGATTACCAGGCCAAGGGCCATCAGGTGGAGCTCGTGGGACGGGAGCGCGTGGAGGGGAAGGAGGCTTTCCGGCTCAAGGTCGTCCTTCGGGAGGGGACGGTGCGCACCCTCTACCTGGACGCCAAGAGCTGCCTCCCGATCCGGGCCGAGGACACGCGGCCGCTGGACGGCGCGCCCACGGAGTTCGTCACCGAGACGGGTGACTACCGTCCGGTGGATGGCATCCAGTTCGCTCATTCCCTGGAGATCGGGCCCAAGGGTCACGCCGAGCGGCAGCGAATAACGTTCGACCGGATCGAGGTCAACGTTCCCCTCGACGACGCGCGCTTTCAGAAGCCTTCTCCTTGAGCGGGGCGCCGTCGCGGACGTGAGCCTTGATCCGCACGGCAAGAGATTCGAGCCAGAGAGCGAACACCCAGCCGTCGGGGGCTCCACCTTCTGCGTACCCAGATCGTGGGCGCCCGGAGGCGCATCAGCGGCACGACGATGGGGTAGGCCCCAGCGCGCGCTTGAGAATCGCGATTTGGCCGGCGTGATAGAGGTCGTGCTGGGTGATGCCGACGAACTGCACGTAGGCGGTGTAGGGCGGTTCGGCGGCCAACGGCTCGTCGAGGCGGTCCGGGGGGAAGGCGAGGATCGCTCCCCTCAGCCTCTTGTTCAGCTCCCGAAGCGCCTCGATGGCTTCGGTCCAGGCGGTCGCGGTCGGTCCGGGAAGGGGGGGCCAGTCCTCGCTCGGCGTCAGTTGGGCGTGGTCGCCCTGGAGGCGGCGCAGGACGAGTCGGTAGGTGCCCCCCAGATGGAGAACCAGCTCCCAAATGCTGTGGGCTCCCCGGACGGGGCGCGCTTGAGCCTCCTCCGGGGTGACGCTGGCCAGGGCCTCGAGGACGCTCGGTCCGTGCCAGGCTCCGCCCTCGAAGGACCGCTGCAGCTGCGCCTCTATTCGCTCGATCTCACTCTTCATCGCCGTCACAAGCTCCCGTGTCTGTTTGCAACGTTCGCACCACCGGGCCCAGAGAGGCGTCCGTGGAGCCGGCTACTTGCGGGAAATCCGTCCGCTGAGCGGCCGGGGGGCAACGTTGCGCCACGCGGCGGCGAGCGCAACCCGCAGGGTCCGGGTCTTCGCCGTCCGAAGGCGCACGGCGGTGGCGCCCCGGCGTCCCCACCCGCCCGTGACCGGTGAAAAAACGGCCGGCTCGGCGCTGACGAAAGCCTCCTGCTGCTCGAGGGTCAGCTTCACCATGCCCAAGCCGGCGTCCGGGTAGCCCAAGGTCGCGAAGATCTTGCCGCGCACCCGGAAATCGGCGTGCCCCATGTGACTGCCCTCGGCCGCCTCGGGCATGCTCAGAGCCAGACGCCGAAAGCCCCCAAGCGTCAATTTCTCTCCCGACGACGCCGGGGGGGCCGAGCCCCCGACGACCCTTCGACGGCGCCCTGCGTTAGAGCCGGACTTCTGCCCGAACAACCGCCCAGGTGCTTCGCGACAGATCGGCGAACTCGGCAAGGTGGTCCGTCGCGAGCTTGCCTTCGGGCGAGGCCCAGGCCGCCTCCATGCTGGGCCAATCGTCCCAATAGAGTTCGATGACCGCATCCCAGCCGGGGTGCTGCCGTTTGGGATCGGGCTCGACGTGGTTTTGGACGTATCGACGCAGGCCGGGCAGCCGACCCGCCAGGGTGCCGTGCTCGCCCCGGAGGATCTCTTGAAACTGCTCCCGTGAAAGGTCTGGCCGCCGGAACAGCACCACCATGAACTTCAGCACCCTTCCCTCAATGGTCCCCGCGCCACGCCCGCCTGACCCCCGCATCGGGGGGCGAGCGGCGCGCCTCTCGAATGCTGTACCATACTCTCCCACAGGAGGCAGAAAACGCATGAAGAGAGTCATCATCGGGGTCGTCAGTTGCGTGATCCTTACCGGCGTTGCTTTCGCCCAGAGGCCAAAGGAGAACATCAACCCGGGTCGACACCCCAACCTCGCGGCCGCCCAGAGGCACTGCCAGGAGGCCTTCGATCGGATCGTCGCCGCACAAAAGGCCAACGAATGGGACATGAACGGACACGCCCAGAGAGCCAAGGATCTCTTGGAGAAGGCGAACGGCGAGCTCAAAGAGGCGGCGGAAGCGGCCAACCAGAACAAGGGCAAGTGACATCGGGAGCGTGATCGAGCCGATCTCGATCCCGCTCATCCCTCCCGGACCGAGGGCGTCCCCCCTCGGCCGCGCCTCGGGCCGCGGGGCCGCGAAATGACCCCTACCGGCGGGAGCGCGCCCGCGGGGGCATCCCCGGGGATTTGGCGTGTGGCCTAGTGTCCCTGGAGGCTGATCTGGACCGTCCCCGACTCCGCTCCCGCGGGGCCGAAGTTGGCTACGAAGACCCGGTAGATGCCGGGACTGATGTTCATGGTCAGGCGCTTGGGCTTTTCAGCGGGGTTGTTGGTGCTGCCCAGGAGGGTGCAGGACTGGCGGACCACCGGCGCCAGCGTCTCGTTGCAGGTCGGGTCCGTGACGTAGACCTCGATGTCGTTGCTGGCGAGCGTCCAGTCCACGACCGCGATCATGGTGCCCGTGATCGTCACCTTGACGTCGGTGATGAAGAGCCCGTTGATCTCGACGTTGCTGAAGCTGAGGGGGGGGAGGTTGGTGGTGTTGGGCGTGGGCATCGTGGCCGACCCGCTCCCGCAGCCGGAGGCTCCCAAGACGAGCGTCGAGCAGAGAAAGTAGGCTGCGGGGCGGGAGCCTCTCCCCGGTTTGCGCGCGGAGCCTCGCTTAACCACTTTATCCCCCCCCAGGTTCCCCGCGGCGGGCGCGACGCTAAGAGGCCCGCGCCTGGCCACGCACGCCCATTGTAGGCGGCCTCTGCGGCCCCGGCCATCCCCCCGGGGCATGGATCTATGCTAGCCTTCCCGCTCGTCCCGGTTTGAGGGATTCTCCCCATGGAGTGGTGGCTCTGGGTGCTGGTGGGGCTCGGCCTCTTCCTGTTGGAAATGGCCACGCCGGGCGGGTTCTTCGCGATTTTCTTCGGGGTCGCGGCCGTACTCGTGGGGGGACTGGCTTGGCCCGGGTGGGCGGGGCCCGCCTGGCTGCAGTGGCTGCTCTTCTCGGCGATTTCGGTGGTGGGCCTGCTCCTGTTCCGGCGGCCCCTCATGCGGCACTTCAAGCTCGATCGGAGCAAGGCCGTGGACACCCTGGTCGGGGAGGGGGCGGTGGTTCTCGAGGAGGTCTCCCCGGGGGGGGTGGGCAAGGCCGAGCTCAGGGGGACCTCTTGGAGCGCGCGCAGCCACTCTTCCGTCCCCCTGACCAAAGGACAGCGCTGCGCAGTGGAAAGGGTCGAGGGGCTCACCCTCTGGATCCGGCCAGAATAGGAAGGGGGACGGCATGACGGGCGCCCTGGTGGTCGTTCTGGTCCTGGCCTTCATCGTCTTCTACATGCTGGCCAAGACCGCGGTCGTTGTTCCCCAGCAGAACGCGTTCGTGGTGGAACGCCTGGGCCGCTTCAGCGGCGTGCTCGATGCCGGCTTCCACATCCTCGTCCCCTTCGTGGACACCATCCGCTACCGTCATCTTCTGAAGGAGCAGGCTTTCGACATCCCGGAGCAGGTCTGCATCACCAAGGACAACGTGCAGGTGGCGGTGGACGGCATCCTTTACCTCAAGGTCATGGACCCCGAGCGGGCCTCCTACGGCATCGCCGACTACCGCTTCGCCATCACCCAGCTCGCTCAGACCACGCTCCGCAGCGAGATCGGCAAGATCGACCTCGACCGGACCTTCGAGGAGCGCACCCACATCAACACCCAGGTCGTCACCGAGCTGGACAAGGCTTCCGAGGCCTGGGGGGTGAAGGTCCTGCGCTACGAGATCAAGAACATCACTCCCCCCCAGGACATCCTGGCCGCCATGGAGAAGCAGATGCGGGCGGAGCGGGAGAAGCGCGCGGTGGTGCTGCAGTCCGAGGGCGAGCGTGACGCCGCCATCAACAACGCGGAGGGGCAGAAGCAGCAGGTCATCAAGGCCTCGGAGGCCAACAAGCAGCAGCGGATCAACGAGGCGGAGGGGCAAGCGGCGGCCATCCTGGCCGTGGCCAAGGCCACCGCGGAGGGGATCCGCTCCGTGGCCCAGGCCATCGAGGCCCCGGGCGGCTTCGAGGCCGTCCAGCTGCGGGTGGCCGAGCAGTACATCACGCAGTTCGGTCACCTGGCCAAGACCGGGAACAGCCTGGTCATCCCCTCGAACCTGAGCGACGTGGGCTCCATGATCGCGCTGGCCATGAACGTCATCCAAGCGAAGGGGGGGGCCGCCCCCGGCCGACCTCCCGCGCCCGCCGCCCGCTAGCAGGGTTGCTCCCGGCAAGCTCCCCGGACCGGGCCGCCTTCACGCGGAGGGAGTGGGCCGTGATCTGCGCCCACCGCACGCCGCGCGCCGTCCAGCGCTGGCTGCACGCCCTGCCCTACAACTACGAGACACGGGGGGAAACCCTCCGCTCCTTCCGGGGGGTGGTCCGGCACCGCCGGGCCCACTGCCTGGAGGCCGCGCTCGCCGCCGCCACGATTCTCGAGCAGCACGGCTATCCGCCCCTCCTCCTGAGCTTCGAGTCGATCGACCACCTCGACCACGTGATCTTTCCCTTTCAGTCCGGCGGTCGCTGGGGGGCCGTGGCCCGCTCCCGCGACCCCGGCCTGCACGGCCGCAAACCGGTCTTCGCCTCGGCCCGCCAGCTGGCCCTGAGCTACGCGGATGCCTACGTGGACATGACGGGTCGGGTCACCGGCTTTGCCGTCGCCGACCTGCGCGACCTGGGACGCTACGACTGGCGCCTCTCCAGGCGCGGCGTCTGGAAGATCGAGCGCTGGCTGATCGACTACCCGCACCAGAGAATCGGGATCTCCGACCGCCGCTACCAAGAGCTGCACCGGCGCTACCAGCGCTACAAGCGCCGCTACCCCGACCGCAAGCCGGTGTACTACGCCAATCGGCGCGTCTGGATGTGACGTCTCTCCCGCCTCAGGACGGGGGCAGGGTGATGACGACCTGGCTCCCGTCGATCACGGCTGGGAAGGAGGAGAGGGGTCGCGCGGCGGGGCCGTTGACGACCTGCCCCGTGACCAGGAAGCGGGAGCCGTGGCACGGGCAGTCGAGCGTGCTCCCCGGAGCGGAGGGCAGAGCGACCGTGCACCCCATGTGGGTGCAGATGCGCGTGACCGCGACCACGGAGGTCTCCGAGACCCGGGTCACGGCCAGGGGAAGGCCTAGGCCGAGGAGCACGCCGCTGGCGGCCACGGTTCCCCCC
Organism: Vicinamibacteria bacterium; assembly: GCA_035566715.1. GTDB lineage: Bacteria > Acidobacteriota > Vicinamibacteria > Fen-336 > Fen-336 > DATMML01. Next base: position 1,226 of record DATMQU010000540.1, on the reverse strand, counting down.
ACCGGGGGCAAGGCCGCCCGGACCAGGTTGGGGGCACCGGGGGTGGGGGTCGGGGTGGGGCCGGGGGGGGAGGGGGCCGTCGGGGAGGACCCCCCACATCCGGTGGCTACCGCCGCCGCCACCGCCCCGCCGGTTACGACGAACTCGCGCCGGGTGGGCATCGGTCTCCTCCTCCTGAGTTTGGACTGTCCGCGGCCGATCGGGGTTGAATTGGCAGTCCTAATACACGGCGCGCTTCTGGACGGTCCCCTTCGTGGACAAGCGGAAGCGGGCTTCCTCGGCGGCTGCCCCCTGCAGCCTCTCCGCCACGTACTCGCCCACCGCCGGCCCGTGCTTGAACCCGTGGCCCGATCCCCCCCCCGCCAGCCATACGTTTTCCAGGTCTGGGTGACGATCGATCAGGAAGTCTCCGCTCGAGGTGTTCTCGTACTGACAGACCCGGGCCTCCAGGAGCGGCGCCTGTCGCAGGGCCGGGAAGCGCCGCCCCAGGAAGTCCCGCATACGGGCCACGCTCTCCGCGGAGACCAGCCGCTCGCCCCCGTCCGGTTCGAAGGCCGGCCCATGCCGATCCGGTGCCACCTTGAAGCCGCGCCCCTCCAGGTCCGGGACCCCGTAGACCTCCTCGCCGAAATCGATCCAGGCGGGCATAGCGGGGCTGCTGAACCGGACGTCGCCCGCGGGCGGACCGAAGAAAAAGACCTCCTGGCGGGTGGGGAAGATGCGCTCGGCGAGCAAGTCCGGGAAGAGCTTGGGCAGCCAGGGGCCGCAGGCGAACACAAACTCGCGGGCGCGGATGCTCTCGCCGCTCTCGGTGCGCAGCGCATCTAGGCTCCCGTCGCCTTCGGGGGGCAGGACGGAGGCGGCCCGGTAGTCAACGCCCCTGCGCACGGCCTCTTCCACCAGAGCCGAGACCGCGCGCCGGGCCAGGATCACGCCGCTCTCCGGCTCCAGCAGGGCCCAGGCGTGGTCTCCGAGGGCGATCTGGGGGAAGCGAACCTCGAGGTCGGAGCGCGAGAGGCGCTCGTGTTGCACCCCCTGGCGGCGGAGGGTGGCGAGGGTGTCCGTGACCAGGGGGTCGCCCTCGCGGGCCAGCCAGAGGACGCCCGTGGGCTTGAACAGGGGCTGGCCCGTCTCCCGGAAGAACGACTCCCAGAGATGGAAGGAGCGGCGAGCGAAGCGCGTGTACAGGTCATCCGCGCCGTAGCCCATGCGGATGATGCGCGACT
>DATMQU010000539.1:0-3302 GCA_035566715.1 Vicinamibacteria bacterium | reverse complement strand
CCGGACCAGAGAGCTCCGCTGCGACTTGAAATCCCGTTCCCAGGAACCGCGGCACGTCCGCGGAGGTGAGCGGTGTCCCCCCCGCGGTCACGACCAACCTGACTGCGGAGGCGACGTTCTTGGGTACCGAAGGGTTCAGGGGGTCGACAGTCGCGGAGACGCCAAGGATGGACAGATCGGCTTCGCCGATCTTGCGCAGTGGAGCTTGGGCCCAGGCCGGAATGGCACAAGCCAAGAGACCAAGGCTGAGGCCAACGCGGAGACTCGGTCTGACGTTCTGCAGGACACGAACTCCCAGCTCTTTTCGAGAGCAATCCCGGATTTGACACCCTGTGTCCGAGGACTCAGAGGCCCGACCCGTTTCCTTGGAAGAATTGAGATTATACAGTAATCGCCCGGCACGTCCAGTGAGCTACAACACAGTCTTCCTTGCGTTCGCCCAGGACGCAGGCCCGCAACCGCCGGACGCGAGGTGGGCAGCGGCCGAAGGAGACCCACCACGAGGCGTATGCTAAGCCAGTACGTGGGCGCATATACGGCGATCGGGAGGCAGGAGCCTCCCGTGGGATCAGGAAGCCCTGTTATGCGTTTCGTGCGGCGTGCGGCGCATCGTGCAGCGCTGAGCCTGGGCTCGCCGAGGTCTCAACCCAGGGAAGCGACGAGCGCCGCGAGCGCCCCGCGGTCGGGTCCTGAGTTCGTCCACTCAAGCTCACATTCGGGCGTCGCCCCCGAGGTCCGGACCGAGAGCACACGGGCGACGGCTCCCAACGTTGGAGAGTCCTTGCTCACCGCGATCCGCACGGCCACGTCGTCCCCCGCCGCGACCGAAGCTGGTCCGGTCAGCTGGATGGAGGCCCCGTCCTCCGAAAGCACCTCCACCAGGCCTCGGGTAATCGAGCCATCACCGCGCTCGATCCAAACCCTGATTGGCTCCTCAGGCTCGGCCCTACCGAAACCACCCAAGCCCGTCTCTAGAGCGAACATGTTCACCTGCCCCAGCTGGTGTTACCCAGCTTGTGAACCATGGAGTGCATCAGCCGTGCCGCCACGGGCGATTAGGGTGCAAGACCATAGGGATCAACGGTTTCCAATCTACCGACTGTGCCGCTCAGGGCCGCCTCCCCCAGCAGAACGTCACCTTTCGGAACACTGATTTCGTGAGGTGACGCCACACGATCCGGGCGTAGAATCGGCCCAAACTGAAGGCTCGCGACGTCCAGCGGAAGAGGTGGCGATGACGACCCTGACTCCATTCCATCTGACGCCACTGGGCCTGTTTCATACCCTGGTCAGCCTGGCCTGCGTCGTCGCGGCGTTGATGGCGCTCGCGCGCCACAAGGAGATTTCCCCGAGAACCCGACTCGGGCAGATCTACCTCGGCACTCTGGTGATCACGACCCTGACCGGTTTCCCCATCTTCCGTCACGGAAAGGCGGGCCCTCCCCATGTCTTGGGCGTCCTCACGCTCGTGGTGCTGACGATCGCCGCCTTCGCGGAAATGACTCGCCTGTTCGGGCACGCGTCGAGATATGTCAAGACGGTCTCCTATTCCCTGACCGTTTTCTTTCTCATGATCCCGACGGTGACGGAGACGCTCACCCGCGTGCCACTCGCCGCGCCCATCGTGGCGTCTCCGGAATCGCCCGTTTTCGGCCCTCTGTACACGGCGCTGCTGGTCGCATTCTTGATCGGCGCCGGCCTGCAAGTGCGCACGCTTAGGCGCCGTGCCGCGTAGAGCGAAACCGATCGCGTCGCTAAGACAAGGAGGTTCGATGGGTAGCAGCGCGAAGCAGACAACCCGAACGACCGGTACGACGCGGCTGCGCAAGGCGGGGGAGCGGGGCCATACGGACTGGGGCTGGCTCGACAGCCGGCACAGCTTCGCTTTCGGCGATTACTATGACCCCCTGAACATGGGCTTTCGAACGCTTCGCGTCCTCAACGACGACCGCGTGACGGCCGGTTCGGGGTTCGGGACCCACGGGCACAGCGACATGGAGATCCTGTCTTATGTGCTCGAGGGGGCGCTCGAGCACAAGGACAGTATGGGCACCGGATCCGTGATCCGGCCTGGCGAGATCCAATTGATGCGGGCGGGTACGGGCGTTACCCACAGCGAGTACAACTCCTCAAAAACCGATCCTGTGCATTTCTTGCAGATCTGGATCCTGCCCGATCGCCGAGGCCTCGCACCCGCGTACGACCAGAAGCCGATCGATCGCGAGGCGGCGCGGCGTGGTTTCGCGCTGCTTGCCTCCAAGGACGGCCGCCAGGGCAGCCTACGCATCAGCCAGGACGTCGACCTGTGGCTTGCACTGCTCGAAGAGGGCGAGCGCCGGGAGCTGAAGCTGAAGCCGGGTCGGCACGCGTGGGTCCAGATGGCCCGCGGCTCGGTCGCGCTCGACGGGCAAGAGCTCGGCGAAGGCGACGGAGCCGCGCTCAGCGGCGCGGAAGGCGTGAGTCTCGCCGGCAGGGGGCCCGCGGAGGTTCTCATCTTCGATCTCGCCTGAGCCGGCGTTCCGACCCGCTTGCCCCAGAACGTCTCCCGCTGCCTTCCGCTTGTCAGCTTTTGGACTACGGCTTCGTTTCACTCTTCCACGAGCTTCTTGAGGCGCGCCAGCGAGTGGTCCCATTGTTTCGAGATGAGCTCGAGGGAGTGACGGGCGTCTTCCAGCCTTTCCGGCCGAACCTCCCAGAGGCTCTCCCGGCCTTCGCGTCTCGAGCGCAGCAGGCCAGCATCCGCCATGGTGTACAGATGCTTGGTGATAGCCTGCCGTGTGACATCGAACCCGACGGAAAGCTTGGTGATTGATAGCGGCCCTTCGTCGCAAAGACGAGAGATGAGCCGGAGCCGTGTCTCGTCTCCGAGAGCAGCGAAGATAGGGGCCGCGCTAGGCCGCGCGCTCAAGATACTTCTCGATCAGCTTGACGACCATGCCCCAGCCTTCCTCGTTTCCCTTGAACGCCTTTGCCCGGCGCGCAAGGGGGATCCGATCGAAGCCCGATTCGGTGACGGTCAGGAGGACTCCGTCCGGTGCCTCCTTCAACTCGAAGACGACGAGCGTTGTCGGCTCCGACGAGTAGTCGACGCTCGGCTCAACTGCGCCCGGATGCCACCGGAAGGAGAACACCCGTTCAGGCTCCATTCGATCGATCATGATCTCGAAGGACGTGCCCTCGAACTTTTGTTGGCGCCGGGCCACCTCGGCATCGACCATCGTGGGTACTATCGTCGCTTTGATCTTGGCGCCCGGCGCGAACGGGCCGTCGTATCTCATGCCGAACCAGCTCCCGAATTCAAG
>DATMQU010000538.1:0-8069 GCA_035566715.1 Vicinamibacteria bacterium | reverse complement strand
GCGTGAACCCCGCCTTCAACCAGACCGACACCTTCCGCTCCATCGCCCGCGCCACCTACAACGCCCTCACCCTCATGCTGAACAAGCGCATGAGCCACGGCTTCCAGATCCAGGCCTCCTACACGCTGGCCAAGGGGGAGGACAACTCGCCCTTGACCGGCACCTATATCGTGGGGAGCAACGACGACCGGCTCTCCGACCCCTCGAACCTGGATCGCGACCTGGGACCGTCGCCCTTCAACCAGACCCACACCTTCATCCTGAGCACGGTCATCGCCCCCCGGCGGGAGGGCCCGGGGCTGGGCAACGCGATCCTGAACAACAACCAGCTCGCCCTCATCGTCCAGGCCAACAGCGGCCTGCCCTTCAACATCCGCGCCAACCGGGACCTCAACGGGGACGGGCTCTCGAACGACCGCCCCCTGGGCATCTCCCGCAACTCCGGGAATTTGGGCCGGGTCTTCAACGTGGACGGTCGCTACTCGCGCTTCGTGCCCTTCGGTCGGGTGCGGGGAGAGCTGTTCGCCGAGGCCAAGAACCTGTTCAACACCCTGAACGTGGCCACTGTGAACCGGGTGGTGGCGGTGGACGCGGCGGGCAACCTGTTATCGCCTTTGCCCTCGCCCTTCCCCGGCACCGGGGGGTACCAGCAGCGACAGTTCCAGATCGGAGCGAAGGTGAGCTTCTGACCGGGTCGGCCGAAGTCGGCGGGATTGACTCAAGGGGGTGCCGTTCAGAAGATCCGGGGGCCCCGCAAGTTCCGCCCACGCCGTCGGTAAAGGGGTCAGGGATGGGGAGGTCTAGGCGTCGGGACCTCAAAATATGACAATCTGATTTTATGGCCACTCATGTCTCAGCCACCGATGCCGTCAGGACGTTTTCCGACTTACTCAACCGGGTTCGTTATCGGGGCGAAGAGTTCGTGGTCGAGCGGAGAGGCGAGCCCGTCTGCCGTATGACGCCGACGGGGCCACCCAAGCGTCTGACCCTCGGGGACCTGGCCTCTCTGCTGCGAGAACTCCCTAAGCCTGACGCGGGCTTCGCGTCCGCCGTTCGACGTGCCGCGCGGCGTCAAGGGCGACTACCCCGCTCGCCGCGGGAACGCTGATCGACTCTTCTGTCTTGATCTCCGTCGAGCGGGACGCGCTCGACCCGGGCCCCGCGAAACTCGCGCACGCAGACGAACCGGTCGGCATCGCGGCCATCCCGCGTCCCTAGAGCCGCCGCGCGCGTTAGCGCTTCCGGGCGTGCGCAGCCAAGACCTCGTCCACGAAGTGGACAGCGAGACCGAGCGAGTTCCGGTAGTCGAGGGCGGCGGCCAGGCGGCGCGGGGAAAGGAGACGGCGCACCTCCGGGTGGGCGGCCACCGCCTCCCGGAAAGGCATTTTCCTGGCGCCCGCCTGACGCGAGATCTGGAGGACGAGGGCGTGGGCGCGGTCGCGGCCGATCCTTGGCGCCAAGGCCATCATCACGGCCTCCGAGAGCACGACCCCTCCGCTGCGCTCCAGATTGCGGCGCATGTTCTCGGGCTTCACTACCAGGGTAGCCAAGAGCCGCTGGCTGAGCTCGAGCTGGGCCCCCATGAGCAGGCAGATCTCGGGGGCGAAAGACCAAGCCGTCTCTCCCTGACGATGGTCGTCCTCCCCCTCGGAGTGGATGTAGTCCAGCACAACGCCTGCCCGCGCGCGCAGCAGGCGTCCCAGGAGCACCACCGAGCCCGAGGCCACGGGGTTCAGCTTGTGGGGCATGGCGGAGCTGCCCAGCTTGCCCTCCACGAACTCCGTCGCCTCGTCGATTTCGGTCTGCTGGAGGTTGTAGATGTTCTGGGCGATCTTGCCCAGGGTCGCGGAGAGCATGGCGAGCAGAAGGAAGAACTCCGCGAAGCGGTCGCCCGCGGTCTTGGCGGGGATGCGGGGGACGCCCAGACCCAAGCGCTTCAGCAAGCGCCTCTGCACGGAGAGGCCCTTGCGCCCGAGGGAGGCCAGGGTACCCACCGCTCCCCCGAACTCGCCCACCAGCACGCGGGGCCGGCTGGCTAAGAGCCGCTCCCGCTGGCGGATAATCTCGTCCAGCCAGACGGCGGCCTTGAACCCGAAGGTCACGGGCAGCGCATGCTGGCCGTGGGTTCGGCCCGCCATAAGGGTGTCTCGGTGGCGGCGAGCCAGGCCGGCCAGGAGGTCGGCCACCACGTCGAGGCCGGCCAGAACCACCGCGTAGGAGTCCTTGATCTGGAGAGCGGTCCCCGTGTCCATTATGTTCTTGCTGGTGGCGCCCCAGTGGACCCAGCGCGCGCTCTGGGGGGAAAGCCCTCGGCGGAGCGCGTTCACCAGCGGCATGACCGGGTTCCAGGTGGTGTCGAACTCCCGCTTCATGGCGCGAAGGTCGAGCCGCTCGACCCGCGCCGCCCGGGCGATGGCCCGGGCCGCGGCCTTGGGCACAAGGCCCAGCTCCGCCTCCACCGTGGCCAGGGCCGCCTCCACGTCCAGCCAGCGCTGGATCATGGCCCGATCGTCCCAGATGGCGCGCATGGCGGGGGAGCCGTACCGGTCCTTGAAGTAGAAGGAGCCAAACGCGGTGGAGGGCATCAGGCGCGGGCCTCGGGGGCGGGAAAGAGGGCCGTGATCAGAAGACCGGCGGCGAAGACGCTGGTCGCCCCCACCACGTTGTACCAGAGAAAGTGGATGGGTGTCAGCCCCGCGACCAGGGCCACCGTGCCCATGCCGATGAGAAGGCCGAAGAACGCGCCCCGCGCGGAGGCCCCGGGGGCGAGCACGGCGAGGGCGAAGACGCCCAGGATCGAGCCGTAGAAATAGGATCCAAACCGGTTCACGACCTCGATTGCGGAGCCGAGCCGGCCCGCCTGGGACGCGATCAGGCACGCGAAGCCGCCCCAGAAGGCGGTCATGAGGCGCGAGGCCAGGAGATCCTGGGCGTCGGTCCCCGCCGGTCCCAAGAACCTCTTGTAGAAGTCCACCATGCTCGCGGTGGCCAGCGAGTTGAGCTCGCCGGAGAGGGCGGACATGGCGGCGGCGAAGATGACCGCGATCACGAGGCCGGCCAGGCCGCGGGGCAGGTTGGCGAGGACGTAGGACGGGAAGATGTAGTTGGTGTCGTTGAAGCGGGCGCCCCCGTTGAGGTTCTCCATGAGCCCCCGGGCCTCGCCCCGCGCCGCTTCCAGCTCGCGGTTGGCGGCGAGGTAGGCCTCGGGGGCCGGCGTCTGCCCCCGGTGGCGGGCCTCCGCGAGGGCCTCCGCCGCCGCCCGCCGGGCCGCCTGCGCCCGCTCGAACCGCTCCTTGACCACCGCCGCCTCCCGGGGCGCCTCCCGCTCCAGCCGCTCCAGGGCCACGCGGTTCCAGAGCAGGGGCGAGGCGTGGAAGTGGTAGAAGACGAAGACCAGCACCCCCGTGAGCAGGATCAGGAACTGCATGGGGACCTTGAGGAAGGCATTGAAGAGCAAGGAGAGCCGGCTCTGGGTGAGGCTGCTTCCGGAGAGGTAGCGCTGGACCTGGCTCTGGTCGCACCCGAAATAGGAGAGCATCAGGAAGAGGCCCCCGATGAGGCCGCCCCAGAGAGTGTAGGGTGTGGTGAGGCTGGGGCTCGGGTCCATGATCTTCAGCCGGCCTGCGGTCTGGGCCAGGGCGAGCGCGTCGCGCAGGCCCACGTCGCCGGGGAGATTTGCGATCGCCACCCCCACGCAAAGGAAGATCCCGAACCAAATGACGCCCATCTGCACCACGTCCGTCCAGATGACCGACTTGTTCCCCCCGTAAAGGACGTAGGCCACGGTAGAGCCCCCCATGAAGAGGATGGTGGCCCCCTCGCTCCAGCCCAAGATGACGGAGAGAACGAGCGAAGGTGCGTAGAGGGTCACCCCTACGGAGAGGCCCCGCGACAAAAGGAAGAGCAGGCTGGTCAGGGTGCGGGTCCGGAGGTCGAAGCGCCGCTCTAGGTACTCGTAGGCGGTGAAGACCCGGGCTCGATAGAAGAAGGGCACCAAGGTGAGGCAGAGGATCACCATCGCGAAGGGGAGCCCGAAGTAGACGACCAGGAAGCGCATGCCGTCGGTGTAGGCCTGACCGGTGGTCCCCACAAACGTGATGGCGCTGATCTGGGTGGCCATCACGGACAGGCCCACTGCCCACCACCGCATCCGCCGACCGGCCAGGAAGAAGTCGTCGATCTTCCGGGTCCCCCGGCCCATGAACACGCCGAAGCTCACGATGCCGAGGACGTAACCGACGAGGACGACCCAGTCGAGGGGGGTCACCCTCAGTACTTCCAGGACGAGAAGAGGGCGAGGAGACCCATGACGGAAAAGGCACAGAGGATGACCGCGGTGTAGATCCGGGGCCAGGTGCCGAAGACGGGCACCGGATCGTGATCGTCGCCGGCCGCCGGGCTCCCGGGCGGGAGGGGTTCCATGCCTGAGGTCTCGTCCGCCGCGGAGGGGCGGGGAGAGAGGATACTGTACCCGCCGGCCACCGTCACCCGCGTTGGGTGGCAAACGCGCCCCTTGCTGCGGCGCGGACCGCCGGCCTCCGCAACCCGTCGTCGCCGCCCGTCTCCGGAGCCGAAGTGGTAGCATCCCCGCGGTCATGACGGGGGGAGATCTCATCGCCGATGTCCTGAAGCAGCAGGGCGTGAGCTGGCTCTTCACGCTGTGCGGTGGGCACATCTCGCCCATCCTGGTCTCCGCCAAGGCGCGGGGCATTCGCGTGGTGGACGTCCGGCACGAGGCCAACGCCGTCTTCGCGGCCGACGCCGTGGCCCGCTTGACCGGCGTTCCCGGTGTAGCGGCCGTCACCGCCGGTCCCGGCGCCACCAACACCGTGACCGCGGTCAAGAACGCGCAGCTCGCCCAGTCGCCGGTGGTGGTGCTGGGGGGAGCCACCGCCACTCTCCTCAAGGGCCGGGGCTCGCTCCAGGACATCGACCAGATGGCCCTCATGCGCCCGCACGTGAAGTGGGCCACCACCGTGGACCGGGTCTCCGAGCTGGGCCCGACCCTGGAGAAGGCTTTTTTGACCGCACGCTCCGGCGTGCCGGGGCCGGTGTTCGTGGAGTGCCCGGTGGACCTGCTCTACGATCCCTCCCTCGTCCGGCAGTGGTACGTGGCCAAGACGGGCGACAAGGCGAGGAGCCTCCGCGACCTGGCCCTCCAGTGGTATATCCGTCGACACCTGCGCAAGGTGTTCGGGGAGGGAGGGGAAGCGCCCGGGGCGCCCCGCCGCCCGGCTCCCCCGGCGCCGAGTCCGGGCGGGGTCCGGCGGGCGGCCGACTACCTGTCCGCCTCCCAGCGGCCGGTCCTCCTGATCGGCAGCCAGGCTCTGCTCTCGCCTTTGGAGGTGACCGCGCTGGCGGAGGCGGTGGGTGCCCTCGGCCTTCCCGTCTATCTCTCCGGCATGGCCCGCGGCCTTCTCGGCCCCGACCACCCCCGGCAGCTCCGGCACCATCGGAAGCAAGCCCTGCGCGAGGCCGACCTCGTGATCTTGGCCGGGACCCCCTGCGATTTCCGCCTCGACTACGGTGATCACATCAACCGCGGGGCCGTGCTCATCTCCGCCAACCTCAGCCGCGTGGATCTGCACAAGAACCGCCGCCCCACTCTGGGCGTGCTGGGCGCACCCGACCTCTTCCTCCGCGCCCTGGCCCGGGAAGCCAAGGGACAGCCGGCCCGGGCGGCCTGGGTGGAGACCCTCCGCGCCCGGGATGCCCAGCGCGAGGCGGAGATCAGGACCCTCGCGGAGGCCCCCTCCCCGGGGGGCGTGAACCCGCTCCGGCTGTGCCGCGAGATCGATCGTGCCCTCGACCCGGACAGCGTGATCGTGGCCGACGGTGGCGATTTCGTCTCTTCCGCCGCCTACATCACGCGCCCGCGCGGCCCCCTCTCCTGGCTCGACCCCGGCGCCTTCGGTACCCTGGGCGTGGGAGCGGGCTTCGCGCTGGGGGCCAAGCTCGTCCGTCCGAGCGCGGAGGTCTGGATCCTGTACGGGGACGGCTCCGCCGGCTACAGCCTGGCCGAGGCCGACACCTTCGTACGCCACCACATCCCCGTCATCGCGGTGGTGGGCAACGACGCGGCTTGGACCCAGATCGCCCGCGAGCAAGTGGAGGTGCTCAAGGACGACGTGGGCACCGTCCTCGCCCCCACGGACTACCACCGGGTGGCGGAAGGCTTCGGGGCGACGGGCTTCGCGGTGCGGGTGGCGGAGGAGGTCCCCGCGGTTCTGGCCGCGGCCAAGGCAGCGGCCCGGGCCGGCCACCCCGTCTTCGTCAACGCCATCATCGGCAAGACCGACTTCCGCAAGGGCTCGATCTCGATGTGATCATGGCCGCCGGCTACCTTATCTATACAGGAACAGGCGGCGGGGGGGCCCCCCGCGCCGGCTGGGCGGCGGCCCGATGGGCCGCCGCGACGTCCAGCGACGGACGGAGGCCTCGCCCGTGAACCTCCATAAGACTCCCGGCCTCTCTCTCCTGGGCCTGCTGGCCGCGCTCTCCGCCAGCGCCCAGCGCGCGCCAGTCCTGAAGCAGATCGACCTCCCGCACCGCTACTACTTCCGCGAGATGTACCTGCCCCAGGCCACGAGCGGACCGAGTGCTCTGGCCTGGTCCCCCGACGGAGGAGAGCTCGTGATCTCCATGCAGGGCTCGCTTTGGCGCCTCGTCCCCGGCTCGGGGTCGGCCCGGCAGGTCACGGACGGCCCCGGCTACGACTACCAACCCGACTGGTCTCCCGACGGCCGCTTCATCGCCTACGCCTCCTACCGGGACGACGCGGTCGATCTTTGGGAGCTGGAGACGGCCACCGGCCGGACCCTCCCCCTCCTTCGCAACCGGGCCGTGAACCTGGAGCCGCGCTTCTCCCCCGACGGCACCCGCCTGGCCTTCGTCTCCACCGTCTACAACCGGCGCTTCCATATCCACACCCTGGACATGGAGAACGGGGAGGCCGGCGCCCTCACCCGCCTCACCGAGGACCATGACAGCAGCCTGCCCCGTTACTACTACGACCGGTACGACCACTACCTGTCCCCGACGTGGTCGCCCGACGGGAGGGAGATCCTTTACGTCTCCAACCGCGGCCACGTCTATGGCAGCGGCGGCCTCTGGCGCATGAAGGCGAGCCCCGGCGCCCCCGGCCGGGAGATCCACTACGAGGAAACCTCCTGGAAGGCGCGCCCCGACTGGGCCCCCGACGGCAGGCGGGTCGTCTACGCCTCGTACCGGGGCCGGCCCTGGCACCAGCTCTTTCTTCTGCCCGCGGAGGGAGGGGATTCCTTCCCCATCGGCTACGGCGAGTTCGACGCCACCGCGCCGCGCTGGTCGCGGGACGGCCGGCGCATCGCCTACATCTCCAACCAGGGGGGGGACCTCTCGCTCTGGATCCAGGAGGTCCCGGGCGGCGGGCGGCAGAGGGTGGAGATCTCCGAGCGGCGGCGCCTCGGAGCGGTGGGCCGGCTCGGCATCGAGGTCGTGGCCACGGCGGGAGGGCCGCCCATGCCCGTCCGCATGAGCGTGGCCGGCCCCGACGGCCGCAGCTTCGCCCCCGATGACGCCTGGAGGCACGCCGACGACGCTTTCGACCGCTCGGAGCGGAAGATGGAGTACGGCTACTTTCACAGCCCGGGCTCGTCGGAGCTGACCGTGCCCGCGGGGGAGGTCACGGTCGAGGTCACGCACGGCCCCGAGTACCGGGTGCAGAGGCAGAAGCTCGTGGTGGAGGCGGGAGCCAAGCGCACCCTGCGCCTGACGCTCGAGCGCCTGGCGGACATGCCCGCCCGCGGCTGGTACAGCGGCGACCTGCACGTGCACATGAACTATGGCGGGGCCTACCGCGCCGATCCCCGCCGCCTGGCCTTCCAGGCGGGGGCGGAGGACGTGCACCTGGTCGAGAATCTGATCGTCAACAAGGAGGAGCGCTTCCCGGACGTCGCCTATTTCACGGGCCGGCCGGACCCGGTTTCGAGCGAGAGCCTGCTCCTCGTCCACGACCAGGAGTACCACACCTCCTCCTGGGGCCACTTGGGGCTCTTGGGCCTCACGGAGCATGTGCTCCTCCCCGGATA
>DATMQU010000537.1:0-3847 GCA_035566715.1 Vicinamibacteria bacterium | reverse complement strand
TTCCTCAGCGCGATCAGCGTCTCGGCCAAGCTGATGCGCGTCCTGAGGTCGTCCTCGGTCGTCTGCTCAAGGGCGATCCGATGTTGCTTCTCCGACTCCTCCAGCCGTTCGCGGTCCCGCAAGAGCCGGCCGTAGTACTGGCGGATGCTCGGCCGGTCGGGGTCCAGCTCGAGGGTGCGTGCAAAAGCGTGATCAGCACGGGCCAGCTGACCGGCGTGGTAGGCAAGGGAGGCGAGGGCGAACTGGGCGAAGGGATTGCCGGGGTCCTGGCCGGCCAGAGCGGCCACCTCGTCGGCGGCCTGGGGGGCGGCAGAAGGGGGAGAGGCGAGCAGTCCCTGGAGGCGCTCGTAGAGATGAACGCGGGCCCGCGGGTCGGGCAGCCCCGGCTCGTCGAGGGATCCCGAACCACCGGACCCTCCCCCCGCGTAGCCCAGACTCCGCAGACGCTCCTGCTGCTCCGGGGACAGCGCCACCGCGTGGGCGTTGTCTCCTGCCGGAGCCATCCGGGCCAAGGCCGCGCCCAGCGCCTGGCGCATTCTGTCCACCCGCACCCGCTCCTCGGCCGCGCGGTCCTGAGTCTCGTCCGGATCGCGCCCGATGTCGTAGAGCTCCGGCTTGGCTCCGTTGATGAGCTTCCAGTCGCCCTCGGTCCAGCTCCGCAGGCTCGACCACCGGCAGTTCAAGCGTCCGAACAGGCTCTCGCCATAGAGGGCCTCCACGTGTAGGCGTTCCCCGGCCAGGGCGGGTCGGAGATCCCGCCCGGCAAGGCCGGGAGGAGGCGGGAACCCCAGAAGGCTCATGGCGGTAGGGACGATGTCCACGGTGGCCACCCGTTCGTGGACCACCCGGGACCCGGCCACCCCCGGACCCGCCATGATCAGCGGGATGCGCAGCGTGGCCTCGTAGATGAGCACGGCGTGGGTGCCTTCGCCGTGTTCTCCGAGGGACTCGCCATGGTCGGCCACGGCGATGACGAGCGTGTTCTTGTCTCGGCCATCCGAGAGGAGGGCCTGAAGGACCCGGCCGATCTGGGCATCGGCGAAGGCGATTTCGCCATCGTAGGGCCGCTCTCGGAATCTCTCGCTGTAGGGGGGAGGGGGCTTGTAAGGCGCATGGGGGTCGTAAAGGTGCATCCAGACAAAGAAGGGCCGCGCCCGGTTGCTCTTGGCCAGCCAGGCTATGACCGAGTCCGCCACCTCGTTGCCGGGGCGTTCCGCCCCCTCGCCGGGGACCGGGCTCACGTGAAAGCCCTCCTCGAATTCGTCGAAGCCCTGCGCAAACCCGAGGGATGCCGCCACGGGGTACGCGCCCACGAATGCGGCCGTGCCGTAGCCCAGCCCCTTGAGACGGGTAGCGAGGGTAGGGTGCCGGGGCTCGAGCACGAAGTTGACGTTGTCGCGCACACCGTGAGCGGGCGGGTAGAGACCGGTGAGAATCGTGGAGTGGGAGGGGCCGGTCAGAGGCACCGCGCTCTCCGCATGTTCGAAGCGCGCTCCCCGCCGGGCCAGGCCGTCCAGAACGGGGGTGGAGGCGAGACCATAGCCGTACGCTCCCACGTGATCGGCGCGGAGCGTGTCGATCGTAACCAGAAGGAGGTTGGGATGGGGAGACGCGAGCGGCCGCAGAAACCAAGCCCCGGCGGCGGCCGCTAAGACCACCGCGAGCAGGCCGAGGGAGCGGGCCGGAACCGCCCGCCTGGCTTTTGGAGTCGGAGGAGGGTTCCGCTCCCGCCGACTCCCTTGTCTCTTTCCCACAATCGGCATTGTAAGGGCGACACCGACGGCCCGCTTCAGGCAGGGCCGGGGTCGGGCGGTCAACCACTGCCCCCCCTGGTGTGGGTGCGGCTCTCGAGCCGCGGTTCGTTGGGAGGCCTCTGGCCTGGCCGTCCCGATGATCGACGACTTTTCTGTAGTTGCGGTCCGCTCTCAGGGTTATGGCCGCCGTTGCCATCGCCGAGGGCGGGGCCAAATAAAACGGCCCCGGAGCCGAGCCCCGGGGCCGTTCACGAACGACGGGTTTTCAGAAGCCCAGACGGAAGCCGAAACGCAAGACGCGGGGGTTGAGAATCTCGAGCGGCTGTTGGAACGCCGTGGATGCCGCGTTGCGAGTCTCCTGGAGGATCGGGCCCGTGTTGAGGGCGTTGAACAGGTCCACGGTGATGCCCAACCTCGCGGTTCCCCCCAATTTGATGTTGTTGGCCACCCGCAAGTCCAAGTCCCAGACGGTGGCGTAGCGCTGGAGATCCAAGGGGCCGACCGGGACCCGGGGCGTGCCGTCGGCACCGGCACTGGCGGGAATCTCTATGACCTTCGGGTTCCCCTGCCGGCCCAAGAGAGACGCTCCCACCTCGAATCCCGCGGGGAGCTGGTAGAGCCCGCTCGCGGTAACCTGCCACGTCGAGTTGATGAACGAGTTGGTCTTTGCTCCGTAAGACTTCGGCGCCACGATGCCACCGTCAATCAGAGCGCCGTTCCCAATGAGGTTCTGAGTGCCTCCGAAATTCTCCACGTCGGTGGGGGTCGGGCTCTGGAAGGCCCCGGGCCCGGTGAGGTGCTCCTTCCAATCGTTGTAGGAGACGGCGGCACGGAGCATCCACTTGTTGGACAGGCGCTTCAGGGCCGTGAGCTCGATTCCGTTGTAGGTCTGGTTGAAGTCGTTTCGGTTGGTCAGCATCCGGGCGTTGTTGCCAATGCTGTTCGGATTTGGCGAGTAGGTCAGGACGGTGTAGCCGTTCGACGATACCGGAGCGTTCGCGGTGTAGTCGGCCGGGGTGAGGAGGTTTCCGTTCGCATCGACTCGCGGGAACCAATCGGGATAGCCTTGTCCCTTGCGCCAGGTGTAGGCGACGCCCACGGAGAAGTTGGGGATCACCTCGCGCTCGAGGCCAACGACAATCTCATCGTCATGGTTCGCGTGGTAGTTGGGATCGAGCAAGTTCAGAGCCTTGAGCGACGTGGTGTTGTTCGGATTCACGTTGCCGGCATAGAGCACACCCTGGTTGGTGAGGATCTCGTCTTTCTGTGCAAACCCATCCCCGTTGCGGTCCACCCACTTGTAGGCGAGGTACGTGTAACCATAGGTGATCGGGCTGTTGAACGTGGCGTCGGGGGAAGCCAGGGAGCCGGCGTAGTGGGCGTAAGAGGCACGGACCACGGTCTTGCGTGCGTCGTCGAGCGCCAGGGTGACCCCGACCCGGGGTGAGAAGTCGTTCCACGAGATCCCAGGGACGTTGCCGTCGAAGTTGAGCGTCGGCAGGAGGTCGGGGAAGAGCGTGTTGCCGGGGGCCACGCTCGGTCCGTTGCTAGCCTTCTGCAGGTCCCAGCGCACGCCGCCGTTCACCGTGAGTCGGCCGCTTGAGTAGGTGTCTCCCAGGTAGCCACTCAGGTTGTCCCCCTTGAACGTGGCCACGAAGGGGCGGGTGACCCAGGCCACTCGGGACGTTGGATCATCGGGGTTGTCGTTGTTGTGGTAGGCCACAATCCCGTTCCCGCTGAAGGCGATGGAGGACGAGTTCGGCCAATGTCTGTAGCCGAAGCCGAACTTCATTTCGTGCCTTCCGTTGAGGCCGTTAAAGAAATAGCTTCCGTCCAGGTTCGCGGTGTGCCAGGCCTTCAAGAACCGTGTCCTGACCCACGAACCGGCGGCCGTGTCGGCGACCTTGTCCACGCTCGCGTCCTGGCCCGTACCACCGACGGGATCGAACCCGTAGCCCCAGTTGTAGTAAGCGTACTTGGCGTTTATGAACAGGTTGGGACCGAAGGTGTGGTTGATCTCCGCCTTCCAAAGGCCGTGGATGCCGCAAGGGAGCCCACAGTCCTGCGTCTGGAAGAAGGTCCCCTGGTTCCAG
>DATMQU010000536.1:0-3153 GCA_035566715.1 Vicinamibacteria bacterium | reverse complement strand
CGTGCCCGCCCTCTTGCCGCCGCCCATTCCCTTCAAGATCTTCGTGCTTTCCGCGGGCGTGTTCGCCTTTCCTTACCGCCGCTTCGTGCTCACCCTCCTCGTCGCCCGGGGACTCCGCTACGCGTTCTGGGGCCTCATGGGCATCGTCTACGAGGACGAGGCCTTGAACCTGCTGCATGCGATCGATCAATGGACGGCGGAGCACACCCCGATCCTGCTCGCGGTGGTGGCGGCGGGCGCTCTGCTCGCCCTCGCGCGCTACCTCCGCCGTCGAACCCGCCCCGACGCCGGCGTTGGTGGGGTCCGGTGAGTCTGCTATCATGGCCGTTATGAAACCAGCCCGCTTCACCGCTCTCTGCGTGGGGCTCCTGGCTGCTTCCACGCTGGCCGGGGGTTTCCTGGGTGACCGGGTGCTCGCGGGGGGCGGCCGCCTCTCCGATCACCTGCGCCTGTACACCGCCATGCTGGGAGCGGTCGAGGATGAGTACGCGGAAGAGGTCAAGAGCGACCGCCTGGTCTCGTCTTCGATCCGGGAGATGCTCCGCACCCTCGACCCCCACTCGAATTTCTTCGAGGCCAAGGAGTACACGAACCTCCAGGAGCGCCAGAAGGGCTCCTATTACGGCCTCGGCATCACGGTGCAGGCGATCGACGGGAACATCACCGTCGTGGCCCCGTTCGAGGGGACGCCCGCCTTCCGGCTGGGCATCCGGGCCGGGGACGTGATCAGCCGCATCGAGGGACAAGACGCCCGGGGCATGACCATCGACGACGCCGTGAAGCGGCTGCGCGGCCCCAAGGGGACGCCCATCCACATCACCATCCTGCGCCAGGGCTACGAGGCACCCCTCGAGTTCACGGTGATCCGCGACGCCATCCCTCTCCACTCCGTGCCCTATTACTTCATGGCCAACAAGACGGTGGGTTACGTGCGGCTCACCGATTTCAACGAGACCACCGCCTGCCGGCCGGGGGAGGGACCGGACTGCGAGCGGGAGCTGGAGCGGGCCCTGAAGAGCCTGCAGCGGAGCGGGGCCAGTTCGTTCCTGCTGGACATCCGGGACAACCCGGGCGGGCTGCTCGACCAGGCCTTCGCCGTCTCCAACCTCTTCTTGAAGAAGGGCCAGCTCGTCGTCTTCACCCGCGGGCGGGCGAAACGGGACGAGTCGAACTACGTGACGGAGGCGGAGAGCCCCTTCGTGAGCGTCCCCCTCGTGGTCCTGACCTCCCGGCACAGCGCGAGCGCGGCCGAGATCGTGGCGGGGGCCATCCAGGACCACGACCGTGGCCTGATCGTGGGGGAGACCACCTTCGGGAAGGGTCTCGTCCAGACCATCATGCCCCTGCGGAACGTGCGCGGCTACGCCCTCGCCCTGACCACCGCCCGCTACTACACGCCCTCCGGCCGGTCCATCCAGCGCGACTACGGTTCCACCGCCCTCGAGGAGTACTACTCCCCGCGTGACCGCAAGCCCTGCGACCAGGGGACGGGGGAGGCCAAGCTGACGGACGCCGGGCGCAAGGTCTACGGGGGCGACGGCATCACCCCCGATTACTGCGTGGAGCCGGAGACGCCCTCCAAGTTCGTGGCCGGCCTGATCACCCGGCAGGCCTTCCTGAACTTCTCCCGCGGTTACGAGGCGGCGGAGGGGACGGGGGGCGCCCAGATCGCGGGCACCGGCTCCCGCTCCCTGGCCCAGTCGTCGAAGGTCAGGTTGATCGGGCGGGATTTCAAGGTGGACGACCGCGTGTTAGCGGAATTCCGGGCCTCCTTGAGCGCCCAGAAGCTGCGCTACACGGATGAGGAGTTGACGGCCAACAAGGAGGCCCTCTCCCGCCTGATCCTGGAGGAAGTGGTGCGCCAGGTCTTCGGGGAGGGGGAGGCGCGCAAGCGCACCCTGGCCTTCGACCCCCAGGTCAAGAAGGCCCTGGAGCTCGCCCCCCGGGCGGAGCGGCTCCTCTCCGACCCCCAAAAATACGTGGCGCAGCGAGAGGCGGAGAAGCGGCTCGCCTCTCTGGCGAGATAACTCTCGGCCAGGCCGGCGGTTTGAGCCGGCCCCACGGGCGTGCTATCCTCGCGTCCCCGCGGAGGCCAATCATGTTCACGCGCATCGGCCGTTTCTTTAAGGCCATCTTCAACGCCATCCTGGGCGAAGCGGAGGCCCAGGTCCCGCTCTCCATGCTCGAGCAGTCCGTACGCGAGATGCTCGACAACCTCCGGTCCTTGCGGGAGGCCACCGCCACCACCATCGCTTTCGAGACCAAGGCCAAGCGCGACCTCGACGCCCAAAACGCGCGGGTCCGAAACCTGGACAAGCAGGCGGAGGAGGGGCTCCGGCAGGGGAACGAGAAGCTGGCCCGGCGGGCCCTCCAACTCCAGGTGGAGGCCAAGGGCACCCGCGAGCGGGCGGACCAGACGTACAAGGCGTCCAAGCTGCGGGCGGACAACGCGCGCGCCAAGCTCACGGTGGAGGAGGAGCGGGTGCAGGGCAAGATCCGCCAGCTCGGCGAGCTGAAGGCCATCCACCAGATGAACGAGGCCCAGCGGCGGATGCAGGCCATCACCGACGAGTACAACATCGACGGCGCGGTCAACGTGTTCGACAAGACCGCGGGCTCGATCCAGGAGCAGGCGGACAAGCTGTCCGCCATGGACACGATCGCGGTCTCGGAAGGCGAGGACCTGGACCGGCAGCTGGCGGCCATCAGCCAGAAGACCGAGGTGGACGCCGCCTTGGAGGCCCTCAAGAGCCGCCTCGCGGAGGCTCCCACCCCGAGCGCCGCCCCCGCCAAGGAGCGGCAGAAGATCTCCTCCGCCTTCGACGAGAAGTAGGCCCCCCGGGCGGCGCTCCGGAAAGTGCTAGAATGGGAGGTTGCCGCGCCCGGGGAGAGGCCCGGGAGGCGGCAGCGCTCCATGCCCGCCTCCATAATCGCCCGCGGCGTCCGCGTCCACAACCTCAAGGGCATCGATGTCTCCATTCCCACCCGCAAGCTGGTGGTGGTCACGGGCGTCTCCGGCTCCGGCAAGAGCAGCCTGGCCTTCGACACCCTCTACGCCGAGGGCCAGCGCCGCTACGTCGAGTCGCTGTCCAGCTACGCCCGGCAATTCCCCGGCCAGTTGCAGAAGCCCGACGTCGATCACCTGTCGGGGTT
>DATMQU010000535.1:0-7622 GCA_035566715.1 Vicinamibacteria bacterium | reverse complement strand
CCGGACGGGGACCCTGAACTGGTGGGTCTCCTACCCGCCCTCGCCCATCGCGAACGGCTACATCGTGAGCAACGCCTTCAAGGCCCGCTCGGACCCGAGCACCGTGCACCCGCAGGCCCTGTTCGCGGGCTTGAACGCGTTGCGGCTCCACTACCCCGAGGACGTGGTCCCGGAGATGGCCCGGTTCGGCATCCCCCAGTGGCGGGAGGAGGACGCCGCCGTCCCCATCACCTCCACCCGCGGCATCCTCCAGGCCTATGGCTTCTACGTGGCCAACGACATGACGATCGACCGCGTCGGCGACTACCTCTGGGAGCATGAGCCGGTGCAGGTCTTCTCGACCTACTTCCGCCTGGTCGACGTCACCAGCCACCTCGCCGACCACTATCTAGACCGGGGGGTCTACGCGGAGGCCGTCCGGCGCGAGGAGGCGGGGACCTTCGACGCGGAGGCGGAGGCGCGGGTCGACAAGGACTTTGCCCGGGTCATGGCCCCCATCTACGAGTCGATGGACCGCACGATCGGGAAGTATCTGGGGCGGCTGGACGGGCGGACGCTGCTCGTCGTCTGCTCCGACCACGGCTTTCGCTTCTTCCAGGGAGCCTACAGCCACGCCAACCCGGCCCAGGCGCCGCCGGACGGGGTCATCTTCCTGGCCGGACCGGGGGTGAAGCGCGCTCACCATCTCTCGGGAACGACTATCTTCGACATCGCCCCCACCATCCTCTACGCCATGGGGCAGCCGGTGGCGGCGGACATGGACGGTACCGTGCTGCGCCAGGCCTTTGAGGACGGGTTCCTCCGGCGCTTTCCCGTGAAGACCATCCCGAGCTACGAGACGGAAGCCCGCAGGGTCGCCGCCGACCCCGGCCATCCGGAAGTGGACAAGGACGTGCTGCAGGACCTCGGCGCCATCGGCTACATTGCGGGCCCGGACCCGCGAGCGTCCCCCGCCGCCTCCCCTGCTCCCGCGGGCCCGCACTAGGAAGACAGAAAAGAAGTTACGAGAGAACGGACCCCGTACGCACCGGGGTCATGCTACGATCCAGGCCCAGGAACCCACAGCCTGGATGGCGGAACCCTTCCGGAATCCGGATGACGACGTCCTTCGCCGGCTGCTGCAGAGCGTCCGGCGGATCGCCATCGTGGGCCTCTCCCCCAAACCCCATCGCGACTCGAACCGGGTCGCGCGCTACCTGATGGAGCGGGGATACGAGGTCATCCCCGTTTACCCGCACGAGGAGCGGATCCTGGGCCAGGCCGTGTACCGGAGCGTGGGGGATATCCCGCGGGGCGTGGACCTCGTGGACGTGTTCCGGCGAAGCGAGACCCTGCCTCAGGTGGTGGACGAGGTCCTCGCCGCTCGCTCTCCCGCGCTCTGGATGCAGCTCGACTGCATCGACGAAGAGGGAGCCCGGCGGGCCACCGAAGCCGGGGTCACGGTGGTCATGGACCGCTGCATCATGGTGGATCACGCTCGCCTGCTGGGTCGGGAATGGACTCTCGGTGCCGAGAATGTCACGGGAGGTGACGCTGGGGAGTGAGTCCAGAAGCCGGGACGATCTCATAGCTTGGCCCTAAGTGATTGTTGCACTGTTACTTACCGGCTGGCGCTGCGTGTCCCCGAGTGCTCGCACGGATCGTGCATCGAGAGGTGGTAAGCGCGCGGTGAGGCGCGAGGAGCAGGGCGATGCCTGAGAGGCTCGTGCAGGGCGAGACCCCGTTGGAGTTCTTCCGCGAGCAGCTCCTGAAGGCCATGGAGCACCAGAGGGTTGCCACCTCGGCCTTCACGGAGTCGTATCTGGTCAACCTCCTAGCCGCCTGCCTGCGGGGGGAAAGCCTGCCCGGCCGCGAGCCCGGCTACGACGAGACTCCCCTCGCCCTCTTGTACCTGCGCGCCTTGGCCGCCTCGCGCCACGAGCGGGCCCAGCTCCTTCGGGCCATGGGGGACACCGCGCTCTTTGTCTCCGGCTTCTTCGCGGACAGCCTGGAGGGCCGCGTGGCCGACGCGCGCTACTACTGCGCCCTGGGCGGCCGCGCCTATGCCCGCCTGAGCCATGAGCACGAGCAGCCCCGCGGCTTCGGCCCCGCGGTCTTCTCCGAGCTCGCGGGCCGCTTCCGCTTGTTCGCCGACGTCCTCTCCGAAGTCTCGGAGACGAGCCGGCTCACCACCCCCGCCTCCCTGCTGCGGCTCTACGAGCGCTGGCTCCAGACCGGGAGCCGCCGGGCGGCGGCCCTTCTCGCCGAGCGCGGGATCACGCCCCTCCTGCCCGGCGAGGACAAGCTCCATTGAGCAGGGGGATACCCGCCGGCCTGCTCGTGGACGTCCAGCGGCGTCTGGAATCGCTTTACGCCCTCGAGCCCGAGGCCCCGGTCACCGAGTTCCTGATCCCGCCCGCGGACGCCGCCCACCTGCCGGGAGGGGGCAGCCGAACCCTGCTCACCCAGGAGGGGGACGAGGTGGCGCTCGGTGTCGTCTTCGAGGACTCGGTGGGAGAGGGCCTCTCGCGCCGGGACCCCCGCGTTCACCTGGACGCCACCAACCTCCACCCCCTCTGCGTCCTGACCGAGGAGGTGAGCCACTTCCTCTATCTGCTCTTCTGCGCGCGCCGCGCGCGCTCGGTCACCGAGCTCGAGCTGGAGCTGCAAGGGGAGGTGGACAAGTATTTGACCGCCGTCTTCTTCTTCTCCCTGCAGAACGAGGGAGCGGTCTCCTCGCGCCTGCGGGAGAGCCTCTTCCGAAACTACCGCCTGGCCCTTGGCCTTAGCCCGGAGCGGGCGCAGCGCTACCGGGCGGCCAGCGCGCTTGCCTACCGCTACTGCGGGTACCTGGAGGCGCGCTTCCTGCGGCCTTCCCGCCTGGCCGACCTTCCCCGCGAGGCCCGCCGCTTTTACCGGCTCGGACAGCGCGAGAAGCTGGAGAAGATCGCGGAGATCCACTGATCGGGGAGGCCGGCATCGATCTCGAGGGCGAGGCGCGCGCGCGGGCGGTGGCGGAGGAAGCGCAGCGGCTGCGCCGTTTGCGCACGGTGGTGGACCTCACCTGCGCCGTGCTCGCGCAGGGCCGGCTCGACCGCCCCGAGGCGGAGGCCCTGGTGGCGGCGGCCCGGCGCCAGGCCCTGGCGCTTTTCCCCGACAAAGAATCCACCTACGAGCTCATCCTGGCCCCCCGCTTTGCCCGCCTCCTGAACGAGTTCGTGGGCCCCGAGCGACGGGGGGCGACGGTGCTGCCCTTCCCCCCGGCCTGAATGCGGATCGGCGTGGACCTGGGGGGGACCAAGATCGAGGCCCTCGCCCTCGGCGGGGAGGGGCAGGTTCTCGGCCGGCGCCGGATCCCCACCCCCCGGCACGACTACCCGGCCACGCTTGACGCCATCGTTGGCCTGGTGGACGCGCTCGAAGGCGATCTGGGCGGGCGGGGCACCGTGGGCCTGGGCATGCCGGGGGCCATCTCCCCCGCCACCGGCCTGGTCAAGAACGCAAACTCGGTCTGGCTCAACGGAAAGCCCCTGGTCGAGGACCTGACCCAAAGGCTCGGGCGGTCCTTGCGCTTCGCCAACGACGCCAACTGCTTCACCCTCTCGGAGGCGGTGGACGGGGCGGCCAAGGGCGCGCGCGTCGTCTTCGGGGTGATCGTGGGCACCGGCACCGGCGGCGGCATCGCGGTGGAGGGCCGGGTCCTGACCGGCCCCAACGCCATCGCCGGGGAGTGGGGCCACAACCCGCTGCCCTGGCCCGGGGCGGGGGAATGGCCGGGCCCCCCCTGCTACTGCGGGAAGAGCGCGTGTGTGGAGACGTTCCTTTCCGGGCCGGGGCTGGCCCGCGACCACCGCGAGAAGACGGGCGAGGCCCTCGACGCCACCGAGATCGCGGCCCGCGCGGAGGCCGGCGATCCGGGCGCCCGCGCCACCCTGGAGCGCTACGAGGACCGGATGGCCCGCGCCCTGGCCGTCCTCATCAACATCCTCGACCCCGACGCGGTCGTCCTGGGGGGCGGGATGTCCAAGCTGGGCCGCCTCTACGAGAACGTCCCCCGGCGGTGGCAGAAGTACGGCTTCTCCGACCGCCTGGACACCCCCCTCCTCGCCCCCCTCCACGGCGACAGCAGCGGGGTGCGCGGCGCGGCTTGGCTCTGGGCCGAGGGAGAGGGCTAAAGGCTCAGGCTTCCCGGGGCGCCCGCAGCCAGCGCCCTTCCGCGAACAGGAAGTACGGCATGGCCAGGGCGGAGAGCGTGGCCGCGGTCGCGAACGCGGGCCGGAAGCCAAAGTGCTGGATGATCCAGCCCGTGCAGATCGAGCCCGTGCCGATCCCGGTGTCGAAGGCGGCAACGATCCCCCCGAAGGCCGCGCCCCGGCGGGCCGCGGCCACGTGCCGGGTCACGTGGGCGGCGTAGGCCGGATAGGCGTTCCCAAAGCCGGTGGCGAAGACGGTCGCGGAGAGGACCATCCCCCAAAAGGTCCGGGTCCAGGCCAGGAGGATGAAGCCGACGACGATCAAGACCAGGCAGGGCAGGAACACCTTCCGGTGGCCCACGCGGTCGGCCAGGCGGCCGAAGGCCAGCCGGGTGGCGATGACCACGATCGCGAAGGTGGTGAAGAAGATCCCGCGGGGAGAGATCCCGCTCGCCTCCGCGAAGAGGGCCACGAAGCTGGTCACCCCGCCGTACCCGAACGAGTAGAGGAAGAGGGCCAGGGAGACGGCCAGCACCCGCCACTCCACGAGGTTCTTGCTCAGGAACTTCTCGTGGCTGTGCCAGGCGGAGACGCTCGTCTCGGGCAGGGTCGTGGCGATGATGGCCATGGCCAGGTTCAGGGCTCCCGTGACCGCGCAGAGCCAGCCCCAGCCCCGGTGGAAGACCCAGAGCCCCAGGCTGGGGGCCACCGACACCGCGAGCATGCTCGACATGCCCCAATAGCCGATGCCTTCCGCGCGCCGGCTCTCCGGGATCACGTCCGTCATGTAGGCGGAGGAGGCGGAGAGCAGCCCCGACCAGAACAGGCCGTGGAAGAACACGAGGCCCAGGGGCACCGCGTAGGTCGTGCTGAGACCGTAGGCCACGGAGAAGCCGGTGATGGCCAGGCTGCAGAGCACGAGCATAGGGCGCTTGCCGATGCGGTCGGCGAGGGCCCCCGTGAAGGGGGCGGAGAGGGCGGAGGCGTAGGTCAAAAGGCCGAGGAAGAGGCCGGCCGCCAGCTTGCTGCCCCCGAGCTCCAGGATCCGGAAGGGGGCGGTGGGCAGCAGCTGGAACGCGGAGAGGAAGACCGTGAAGGTGAACCCGCACATGATGAAGAAGCTGCCGGTGAAGAGGCGATCCCCTGGGTTGGACATGAAGCGCCCACTATACACCGCCCCCTTCGCAGGGCAGGGCGCGGGAGGGGCGATCAACCGGCGGCGGCGGCGAGGTGGGCGCTGAAGGTGGCGGGGTCGATGTTGGCGCCACAGACGATCACCCCCACCCGCTTGCCGCGCAGGCGGTCGCGGAGGGGGCCGCAGAGGGCGGCCGTGGCCGCCGCCCCCGCCGGCTCCACCGCGAGCTTGGCGGAGGCAAAGAGCAGACGCATGGCCCGTCTGAGCGCGTCGTCGTCGACCAAGACCAGGTCGTCCACGTAGCGCCGGCAAAGGCCGAAGCTGTAGGGGGCGGCGTAGGGCGCCCCCAGGCTGTCCGCGATCGTGCGCACCTGATCGATGGCCTGCGGGGAGCCGGCGGCAAAGCTCCGGCGCATGGTGTCCGCCCCCTCCGGCTCCACCCCGAAGACCTGGCAGCGGGGACGGGCCAGCTTGACCGCGGCCGCCACCCCCGCACAGAGCCCCCCCCCGCCGATGGGAACCACGACCGCGTCCAGGTCCGGCACCTGCTCCACGAGCTCCAGCCCCAGGGTGCCCGTCCCCCGCGCGGTCAGCGGCCCCTCGAAGGGATGCACGAAGGTCCGCCCTTCCTGCTCCTCGATCTCTTTGACGCGCGCGAAGGCTCGGTGCACGTCCTCCTGGAGTTCCACCTCCGCCCCCAGCTCCCGGCACGCCGCGACCCGGAAGGGGTTGGCGGTCTTCATCATCACGACCTTGGCCGTGGTGCCGAGCGCGCGGGCGGCGTAGGCCACGGCCATGGCGTGGTTGCCCGCGCTGACCGCGGTGACGCCGCGGGAGAGGACGGGGGGGGTGAGGTCCAGCATGACGGCCAGGGCTCCCCGCGGCTTGAAGCTCCCCGCGCGCTGGAAGAGCTCCTCTTTGAGGAAGACCGCCGTCCCGGGGCCGACCGCGCGCTCGAGGGGGCCGTCTTGCCAGAGGCGCACGGGGGTCACGACCACGAGGTCGCCCAGCCGCGCGCGGGTGGCGCGGATCGCCTCCAGGGTGGGCTCCTCCACGCTATTCCCGGGGAGCCTCGCCCAGGAGGCTCTCGCAGGGAAGGGTCTCCGGACCCCTCTCCGTGCAGACCGCGAAGGACAAGGGCTTGCCCCCCCAGGCGCCGTAGAGGCTCACCCCCGCGTACTCGCCCATCCGGTTCAGGATGTAGAAGTTGACGTTGAATCGCGGATGGCCGTCCCGGTTCAGGAGCCTTTTCTCCACCGTGTTCTCCTTGATGTGCTGGAGCGCGGCCATCCCCGCGTCCTTGGGATGGGCCCCCCGGCGGAGCTGGTCCACGATCAGGAGGGAGGAGAGGTTGTAGAGGTTGGCCTCGCCGCGGCCGGTGGAGCCCGCCGCCCCCACCTCTCCGTCCACGTAGAGCCCGGCCCCCAGGATGGGGGAGTCCCCCACCCGGCCCGGGATCTTGAAGGCCAGGCCGCTGGTGGTGGTGACCCCCGCCACCTCCCCCCCCGCGCTGACCCCGTTGCAGTTGATGGTGCCCCAATAGCGGAGGGGGTCGAGGAGGCCTTCCGCCATCATCTGCAGCCTCACGCGGTCGGACTCCTCGGACCGGCGGGCGGGATCGAGATAGTGCTCGGGGTCCGTCCTCCGCTTCCATTCCCGCCAGAGCGAGCGGGAGTGCTCGGTGTTGAGGTCGGGCTCGATGGTGAAGCCCTGGCCGCGGGCGAAGGCCTGGGCCCCCGCCCCCACCAGCAGATGGTGGTCCGTCTCGTCCATCACCAGCCGGGCCACCCGGGACGGGGTGCGCACACCCTCGAGCGCGGCCACCCCCCCCGCGCGCTTCTTCCCCCCGTGCATGCAGCAGCAATCGAGCTGGACCACGCCCTCCGCGTTGGGGAGCCCGCCGTAGCCCACGCTGTCTTCCTCGGGGTCCAGCTCCACGATATTGACCCCCGCGATGAGGGCGTCGAGCACGTCCTCCCCCCGCGTGATGCGCTCGAAGGCCTCTTGCACGCAGGTGCGCGGCCCGCCGTTCTTGAACTTGTTCCCGTTCGCGGAGGACACCACCACCGGGCGCGCAGGCTTGGGGACAAGGACGGCGGGGGCTCCGGGCAGGAGCGGGCCCGCCCCCAGGGCCACCCCCGCCTTCACAAACTCGCGGCGGCTCAGCCCCGGCATGGTCGCGCGCCCCCCGCCCGCGGCCGCGGCGCGGGGAGAGCGAGCTCCCCCGCGGCGGAAGGGGGACGGCCGAGGGCTTGGCCCCGCGCCACCCCGCTCAATTGAAGATCCCCGCCAGGTCCCACTTCCGGATCGTCTCC
>DATMQU010000534.1:0-4870 GCA_035566715.1 Vicinamibacteria bacterium | reverse complement strand
AGCGCCTTCTGCGCGGCCTCCGGCTCGTCCCGGGCCACACCGTGCTGGATCAGCTCCGGCACCGCCGTGTAATCGCTGACCACGAAGCCGTCGAAGCCCCACTCCCCGCGCAGCACGCGGGTGAGGGTGAAGGGGTTGGCCGTCGCGGGCAGGCCGTCGAGGTCGTTGAACGCGCTCATGAAGGTGCCCACCCCCGCCTCGAGGGCGGCCCGAAAGGGCGGAAAGTAGACCTCGCGCAGCGCCCGCTCCGAGAGGTCGGTGGTGTTGTACTCGCGGCCGGCCTCCGCCGCGCCGTAGCCCACCCAGTGCTTGGCGCACGCGATCACCCGCTGGGGATCCCCGCCCCCCTCGCCCTGGAAACCGCGCACCCGCGCGCGCGCGAACGCGCTCCCCAGGTAGGGGTCCTCCCCCGCGCCCTCCGCGATCCGGCCCCAGCGCGGATCGCGCGCGATGTCCACCATGGGGGCGAAGGTCCATTTGAGGCCGACCGCGGTGGCCTCCGCGGCCGCAATCCGGGCCGTCGTCTCCGCGAGGGCGGGGTCGAAGCTCGCCGCTTCCCCGAGGGGGATGGGAAAGATGGTCCGATAGCCGTGGATCACGTCGTAACCGGCCAGGATTGGGATCTTGAGCCGCGAGCTATCGACCGCCGCGCGCTGGATTTCGTTTACGTTGGCGGCCCCCCGCACGTTCAGGGTCGATCCCAGGAGCCCCTTGGCGGCAAGCGCGAGTTGCTCGGGCTTGATCCGGCCGTCCGCCGCCCCGTCGAGCTGCTGGAGCTGGCCCAGCTTCTCCTCCAGCGTCATCTGGCGGAGGAGGCCCTCGACCCGGGCCTCGACGGGATTGGGCCCTCCCGCGTCCCCGGCGCGGAGCCGAACCCCGGGCAGCAGAACGAGCGCCGCCGCCAGGCCGGCCGGAAGCAACGGGAGAAGCGAGTTCGTAATTCTTGACATGAGCAACCTCGGCTAGGGCGGCGGGGCCGGTCAGCCCAGCCAACCGCCGCGGAAACCGGCGCGGATGAGGCCCCGCCGTAAGTGGGGATTGCGCTTCATCACGCGCCAGACGAGGGCACTGCGGGCGTTTTCTATCATAGAAAGGATCGCCCCCTGGTCGATGCCGATGTAGTCGGTGTCGAACCACCCCTCCCCCGGTACCACCCGCCCCTTCTTGACCGGGGTGCCCTCGGGGACCGAGGGGTTGAAGGCGTCCAGGAAGCCGTAGGTCGCATACAGGTGGGCCCCGTAGAGCCGGTGCACTTCGAGGATGGTCGGGATGACCATCTCGGGGGCGAAGGGCAATGAGCCCAAGGCAGCGGTGGGTGCGATGGTGCCGTCGTCGCGCACGTCGCCCGCGGCCGCCCCCCGGGCCCAGTAGGACTTGAAGACGCGCGGTCGTCCCTGGAGCGTCGCCTCCGCCTGGGGACCGTCGCAGGCGGTGAGACCCCAGACCTTGGGCCCGTAGCCCCGCCATCCCCCCGGGTTCTCGATGGCGTAGTCGCGCTGGGCCAGGGTGGCCCGCCGCGAGTTCTCGACGTAGTCGATGCCGCGCTCGCGCATGTAGGCATCCTGGATGCCCCGGAAGTCGACCCAGACGTGCGAGTACTGGTGGCCGAATAGTGGAGCGAAGTTGACGTGGGGCCGGCCGTAGTACTCCTGCCAGCGGTAGGTGCTTATGAACTCCGACCAGGCGCCTTCCGGCAGGGGATGGGTGGGCGAGCCGAGGGCCAGGAGGTAGAGGATCATCGATTCGTCGTACCCCCGCCAATCGTCCCCGTAGAAGCCCGTCTCCGGCTTCCAGGCCCGGGCGACCAGGGGCGGCCGCGGGGCCGCCCAGGACCAGTCGACGCGCGTGTAGATCCGCTCGGCCAGCTCCCGGATCTCCCCCTCCTCTCCCCCGCGATCGAAGTACGACTCGCAGAAGAGGACGCCAGCCAGGAGAAGCGAGGAGTCGATCGTGGAGAGCTCGACCCCGGGACCGGCGCGCTCGCCCCGACGCAACTCCAGGAAGTGATAGAAGAACCCGTGGTGGCCCGTCTGGCCGGTGGGGCCGGGGCCCTGGGGCGCTTCGGCAAAGAACCGAAGCGTGGCTTTGACGCGGGAGGCCGCCTCCCCCCGTTTCACGTAGCCGCGCTCGACCCCGATCGGGTAGGCGGTGAGGGCAAAGCCCATGGCGGCGATGCTGGAGGGGGAGGGGGAAGGGTAGCGGTCGGGAACCAGGCCGCTCTCCGCGTCCGCGAGGTCCCAGAAGTACCGGAATGTCCTCGCCTCGAGCTCGTCGAAGAAGGGAGGAAGGGAGGGGGCGGGGGCCTCCCCGGCCCCCGGCACGGAAGCCGCCCCGATCAGGAGACCCAGGGCGGTCCCGCCCAGGAGCGCGATCGGCCAGCGCCGGATCATGGGAGCCCCTCTACCGTCCAGCGCGGGGTGAGCGGACGTCCTTTCCCAAGAGCGCCCGCTCCCCTGACGAACAAGCGGCTAAAAGCGGAAGCTCAGCCCGAACTGGAAGCGCCGCTTCGGATCTTCGGTGTTCGGCTGCCCAAAATTGGCGTTCACGTTCGGGAGGGCGGGCTCGAAGCCATCGTAAGCCGTGAAGTTGTCGTGGTTGAAGAGGTTGAAGACCTGGGCCGAGAGCTCGATGAGGCTCTTGCCGGAGATCTTGAAATCCTTGTCGAGCCTCAAGTCGATGCTCTGGAAGGCGAAGGTCTCGCTCGGCCGACCCGCATAAAGCAGGATCTTCCGCTGGTTGATCCCAAACCCCAAGGTGTTGTCGCTGACCGTGTAGCCGACCCCTGAGCTGAGCTGGACAAATGCGCTCGCCCGAAAGCCCTGGGGCAGCTCGTAGATGCCGGTGGCCACGATGCGGTTGCGCTCGTCGGTCTGGGTGGGATGCCGCGGGTAGGCCTGGACGCTCGGGTAGTCGAGGCTGAAGAGGTCTCCCCCGATCTCGTCCGCTCTCCCCAGGGTGTAGGTGAGGGTCATCCCCCACTTGGAGGTGGAAGTGAACGGCTTCTCGAGGGTCACGAAGAGCGCGTCGTACCACGCCTTCTTGGTGTCGCTGGAGAGGAGGATGTTGGAGAAGCCGGGCACCGCGAAGCAGCACTCGCCGTTGGGCTGGCGGTTGCCGAAGATGAAGGTGAAGCCGTGGTTGCTGCGTGCGCCCGCGTAGCTCGCGGAAGCCAGGACGGGACCGAAGGTGTGGCGCAGCCCGACCGTGAACTGGTCGGAAACGGGCGGGGTGGTGTTGTTGTCGATGAGGTAGACCTCGGGGTTGGGGGCCTGGCCGGTGGCGATGATGCCGTCGAGACCCGCCTTGCTCAGGTACTGGGGCTGCCAGACCAGGGTGGGCTGGCCATCCCGGATGCTGCCATCGGCGGAGAAGCGGAAGGTCCGGACCGCGTATTGCAGCCGGTAGCGCTCATCGAGGATGTAGTTGTAGAGGACGCGGTCGAAATAGCGACCGTAGCCCGCGAAGAGGGTGGTCTGTCCCTTGCCGCTCAAGTCATACGAGAACCCGATGCGGGGTTGGATCGCGCCATAGTACGCCGGGCGCTGGGTGCCGTCCGTGAAGTACTGGGGGGGCACGAAACTCGAGACCGCGGCCTTGACGCTGGCGGGAGTGACGTAGGCGTTATTGAGCATGTCCGACTCGTAGTCCCAGCGAAGGCCGGCGTTGATGGTGAGCCGGGGGGTCGGGCTCCAGTCGTCCTGGGCGAAGAACCCGAGCTCCCAGTTCCTGGCGTTTAGGTTCGGGTTACCCCCGCCGTACTGCGCCTCGAAGGGGAAATCGAAGCTGATGTCCGATCGGAAGTGGAAGATCGGGTTCCCGTTGAGCTGTTTCGACACGTCGTAGTTGAGCCGGCTCAGGACGGTGCCCACCTTGACGCTATGGTTTCCCTGCCACTTGGCGAACCGGCTGTAGTCGTCGCGCAGAGACCAGCGGTCCTGCTGGAAGACCTGGGTGGTGTCCCGGCCTCCCACCCTGAGCGCGCCCTGGTAGTCCAGGCCGATGAGGTCGGGGTTGGTGGGCACGGGGTTCCATTTCGAGCGCTGGAAGGTAAGGCTCGCCTCGTTCGCCCAGTCGGACCGCGTCGTCTGGTAGCGGAGGAGAAAAGAGTTCACGTCGTTCTTGATGTTGTTCGCGGTCTGGAAGCTGTCCTGGTTCCCAAAGTCCCGGACGTCCGTCTCGTGACGGATGTTGTAGGTGAGGTCCACGAGGTCGCCGGAGCGGGGCTGGTAGGAGACCTTCGCGAAGCCGAGGTTGGAACGGAAGGGGCTCGGGAAGAAGCCTTCAAACGAGCTCAGCCCCAGTCGAGCCGGCGCCGGGTTGCTGCCCAGGAAGACGCGGTTGTCGCGGTTTTGGAGGTTGTACTCCCAGGAGGCGAAGAACTGCATCTTGTCCTTCACGATGGGCCCGCCCAGGCTGGCCCCGCTCTGGAAGCGGTCGTAGGTCGGCTTGGGGTCGCCGCGCTTCTCCGCGAAGTAGTCATTCGCGACCAGGTGCTTGTCCTGGTAGAGCAGGAAGGCGTCGCCGGACCAGGTGTTCCCCCCGCTCTTGGTGACGGCAGTGATGATGGCGCTGGCCGCCTTCTCGTACTCGGCCTTGAAGTTCTGGGTGAGCACGCGGAACTCCTGGACCGCGTTCTGGGGGAAGGGATTGCCCCGGCTGGAGTCCTGCCCCACCACCCCCCCCTCCAGGGTGTCGTTCTTGTAGCTCACGCCGTCGATGAACACGTTGGTCTGATTGGCGGAAAGGGCACCCCCCGAGAACTGCTTCTTGACGGAGTTCTCGGACTCGACCCGCACCCCGGGGGCGAGGGCGGCGAAGTTCAGGAAGTTGCGGTTGTTCTGGGGAGGGCCTCCACCTGCTCCGGGGTGAG
>DATMQU010000533.1:0-3433 GCA_035566715.1 Vicinamibacteria bacterium | reverse complement strand
CCGCCCAGAAGAAGGAGACCGCGTCATCATCCAGCCTGATGTACTGGCAGCGCATGTCCTTCATGCGCTTCATGAGCGTTTCATTGCCGGCGATCCGCGCCGCGAAATCTCCGTCCGCCGAGTAGAGAAAGCCTCCCCGGGAGCTCAGCTTCTGCCGCTGCGGTAGCTTCGCCTCTGGCTCGATCACGGAGCAACCGCTCAGTACGTCCAGCCGCGGCGCGCCGCCCTCGTCGTGGCGCAGGATCATGGTCACGGAGAGTGGCTGGCCGATGACCGCGGAGAGGAGCCGGTCGAGGGGGCTGCCGGTGACGCCGCCGACTCCCGATTTGTGCTCTCCGGTCAGATAACCAAGCACGCCGCCCACCTCCTTCCCGGTTTCTGCCATCGTCAGCCGCGCCGCGTAGCGGCCCCAGACATTTCCGGCTCTTGCCGTGTAAAGCACTTGATAGCCCCGGTGGGCCTTGCCGAGCCACGACCCCTCGGTGTTGGGGATCTGGACCGCCTTCAATCCGGTCTCCTTCTCGAAGTCGGCCAGGATCTTGTCCTGCCGCGACTGCCCGTCCATGGCCGCGATGGACGTGAACGCGAGCACTATGACAACCAGAATGACCGCGATGGCCGGGTTGTGCTGTTTCATTTGCCTCACCAAACCGTGTGCTGAGCGTGAATCGCAAGCGAGCGAGAACCCGAAGCCAGGGGTCTCCGCAGGCGGGAGGCGGGCCTCACCCTGATATGTATGCTCGTTCACTACGTTGAACGATTGTACGTCGACTGGCATGCTCGATGCTCACTTGTGGCAGACTGGCGGGTCCATGCCCGACTCCGACTACGTCCACGGATACTCTGATCGGGAGAGCCTGCGGCTCGCCGATCAGGCCAACACCCTCGGTTCCCTTCTGCACCATGACACGCAGTACCCGGCGGGAAGCCTCGTTCTGGAATGCGGGTGCGGCACCGGCGCCCAGACGGTCTTTCTAGCCAGCGGCAGCCCCGGGGCCCGGATCATCTCCCTTGATCTCGCGCTTGGAGCCGTCCGGCAGGCCCGCGGGCGCATCCGGGACGCCGGCTACGCAAACGTCTCGTTTCAGAACGCGGACATCTTTCACCTCCCCTTCCTTGACGGCACCTTCGACCACGTCTTCGTCTGCTTTGTGCTGGAGCATCTGCGCGAACCCATTCGGGCCCTGCGCTCGTTGATGCGGGTGCTGAGCCCGGGTGGCACCATCACGGTAATCGAAGGCGACCATGGCTCCTGGTATTGCCATCCGCAGACACGCGAAGCCTCGCGCGCCGTCCAGTGCCTGATCGAGGCTCAGGCGCGGCTGGGCGGAGATCCTCTCATCGGCCGCCACCTCTATCCGCTGCTGCTCGAGGCCGGCTTCCGCGAGGTGGCCGTCAGCCCGCGGATGGTTTACGTGGATGCCAGCCGCCCAGGTCTGGTCGAGGGCTTTTCAAGAAAGACCTTCATCGCAATGGTGGAAGGGGTGCGTGAGCGCGCTCTCTCCCTGGGCCTCGTGGATAGCCTCGGCTGGGAGAAAGGGATCGGAGACCTCTACCGCGCGACCGAGCCCGACGGCACGTTCTGTTACACCTTCTTCAAAGCCCGCGCGATCCGATGACGATGGCGTCCCCATCCCGCCGAGACTCTACCCCCCAACGGCCTCTGAAGAGGCCTCGAATCCCGTTAAGCTGTTGATCGAATTCAGAGTCCCGTCGGGATGCCCTCGTGAGCGGAAACAAAAAGCCTTGCTTGGAGGTCGGGGCATAACGGACCTGTCAACCTCACTGCCGTGAGGCCTGCGGAGCAGGCGATCCACGCAATCCGATCTAGCGATTGAGGATCCCCAGATAGGCCTTCCAGGGTCCGACCGCATCAGCGTATCTCTTGCTCATGACGCGGACCACTTGACCGATGTGGTTGAGATCATGCACGGCCCAAGTGGCAAGAAGCTGTCCCAGCGTCACGATGCCCAGTTCAGGGTGCCGACCGGTGAGCGAGAGCAGGTCCGCCCTCAAAGGCAATTCCCTCACAGAGGCGAGATTCGACTTCCGAAGCGATGCGAACTCGGCCAGGAGGGCGCTGGTGGAAATGCACTGAATGCCGTCCCGAAACGCAAACCGGTCAAAGGGCACGAAGGTCTTCACCTCGCCGCCACTCAGAATGAGTTTGATCCGAGGCACCCAGTCCGTCTTCTCGCCATGGATTAGATGACCCACCACATCGCGCGGACTGAAGGTGCCGGCGCCCTCGTCCGCGGTCAGCCAGCTTTCGGGGAGGCCCTCGAGTAAGTCACGGAGAGCTGCCGGCGTGCGCGTCAGTACGGCTGTGGCTTCCGCGATGTTTACTTCCATCTCTGAGGCTCCATCATAGAGTCGCTCCTAGCTCGAAATCGCGACGCGGACTCGCGGCTCACGCCGCCGACCGCACAATCCGATTTCTGCCCAGAGAATTCCCCAGGTGTCGTTTGACGAGACATGCGTCCAACCCTTTGGTCTTGC
This sequence comes from Vicinamibacteria bacterium, assembly GCA_035566715.1. Taxonomy (GTDB): domain Bacteria; phylum Acidobacteriota; class Vicinamibacteria; order Fen-336; family Fen-336; genus DATMML01. The sequence continues at coordinate 934 of DATMQU010000533.1, read as the reverse complement.
CCGATTGCTCCCTCATCGTGGCTCCCATCGTGACACGACAAAAGCCCTTGGGTCTCAGCTGCCTGTAAAACCATGTCATAAAGGCTGCGCCAGCTGTACTGCGGCCGAAGACGTCCGCCCTTTGTCCTGAACCGACCAGCACATCTGAACATGGGCCGAACTAGACTCTTGCCAACGCCAGAGTGGCTCACGGACGGGAGACATTCACAGGCCGTCCTTGGAATTGAGCGGTCTCAGGTTGGAGGGAGTGTGCCCATGAGTCGAGTGGTTTGCCTTCTCGCCGCTGCCTCTCTTAGCCTCCTCCGGGTTGCGAACGGAGAGGTGCAAGGCGCCCCCGGGATGTTCGAACGCCTGCGCGCACTGGCCGGGGAGTGGGAGGGATCGGTTGAATGGTCGGGCGCGCGAAGTGACAAAGGGAAGATGAATGCCACGTACTACGTGACCGGAGCCGGATCGAGCGTTGTGGAGAATCTGACCGTGAACGGCACCCCTCTCATGACCAGTGTGTATCATCTCGATGGCGGAGACCTGCGCATGACCCACTTTTGTGCCGCGCAGAACCAACCACGCCTCAAGGCCACCCGGTTCGATGATGCGAAGGGGACCGTGGAATTCTCCCTCCTCGATATCACCAACTTGTCGGCACCGGGAGCGCCGCACGTCGAGGGACTCACGATCCACTTGGTCGATCCCGAACAGATTACCCTCACATTCACCTTTGTCAGCGGCCGAGAGCTTAGCTACGAACGGATTGAGCTCAGGCGGGTGAGCTCGAAGCGGCCCGGGTAAGGGTTTACCTCTGCGTGAAGAGGACACGCCCTATTCCCCCTTTGCACGCAAAGGCGGCGGTTGAGGTCCGTGCCAGCGAGAAGGTGGCCTCGGCCTGCAGGAGTGGTCACACTCGGAGCACGTCGGCCAAAGCCTGAAGGGCACG
>DATMQU010000532.1:0-2148 GCA_035566715.1 Vicinamibacteria bacterium | reverse complement strand
CCGAGAGCCACGCCTGTCATCAAGTGGGCGGCGACTACTACGACTTCATCTCCCTCTCCGGGGGGCGTTTGGCCCTGGTCATCGCCGACGTGGCCGGGAAGGGCACACCGGCCAGCATCCTGATGGCCTCCGTCCACGCTTCCCTGCAGGCCCTGGCCGGCACCGCCGAGCCCGCGGTGTTGATGACGCGCCTGAACCGGTTCCTCTTCGAAAGCACCCAGGACAACAAGTACGTCACCCTCTTCTACGCGGAGCTCGACCCTCTGGCGCGTCACCTCACCTATGTGAACGGTGGCCACGTGCCCCCCTATCGGCTCGCGGGCGATCGGAGGGAGCGGCTGGGGGTGGGGGGGCCGGTGCTGGGCCTCCTGGAGCACGTCGACTACGAAGTGGGGCAGGTTCGCCTCGCGCCCGGGGACCTCGTGGCCATGGTCACGGATGGGGCCACGGAGGCCCTCTCCCCGGGGGAGGAGGAGTTTGGCGACGGGCGGATCTGGGGCGTGCTCCGGGAGGCCGCCTCCGGCAGCGCCGCCGGCGCCCTCCGGGCGTTGGTGGCGGCCGTAAACGACTGGGCGGGCCCGGCCGGCTGCACGGACGACCTGACCGCCCTCGTGCTGAAGACCCTATGAGTTTGGACCTACGCCTCTACAACACGCTGAGCGGCCAGGTGGAGCCCTTCCGCGCCCTGAACCCGCCGCGGGTCGGGATGTACGTGTGCGGCCTGACCGTCTACAACCGGGGGCACATCGGCAACTTCCGTACCTACGTGGCCACCGACGTCCTCCGTCGCACCCTGAAATACGCGGGCTATGAGGTGAAGGAGGTCATGAACATCACCGACGTGGACGACCGCATCATCGCCCAGGCGCAGGAGGCCGGCAAGGATTTGCGGTCGTTTACGGCGGAGTTCATCCGGGCCTTCGAAGAGGACATGGCGACGCTCAGGCTGGAGCGGCCGGAACACATCCCCCGCGCCACCGAGCACATTCCGGAAATGATCGACCTCATCCAGCGGCTCCGGGCGCGGGGGCACACCTACGACGCGGAGGGGAGCGTGTACTTCCGGATCGCCAGCTTCCCAGACTACGGCCGACTCTCGAGGCTGGACGTGTCCGGGATAAAGGCGGGGGCACGCGTCGACACCGACAAGTACGAGAAGGAAGACGCCCGGGACTTTGTGCTCTGGAAGGCAAAGGAGGATGAGCCGGAGTGGGCCCACTGGGACGCGCCCCTGGGCCGGGGCCGGCCGGGCTGGCACATCGAGTGCTCGGCCATGAGCATGAAGTATCTGGGCGAGACGTTCGATCTCCATTGCGGCGGGGAAGATCTCATCTTTCCCCACCACGAGAACGAGATCGCCCAGAGTACCTGCGGCACGGGCAAGCCCTTCGTTCGGCACTGGCAGCACGTCCGGCACTTGCTGGTGGAGAACGAGAAGATGTCAAAGAGCAAGGGCAACTTCTTCACCATCCCCGATCTCCTCGCCCGTGGCCACTCCCCGGCGGCGATCCGGTACCTGCTCACGAGCGCCCACTACCGAAAGCCGCTGAACTTCACGTTCGAGGGCTTGGTGGGGGCGGCCACGGCCTTAGAGCGTATCTGGCGGGCGGGGGAGCTCCTGGAGAAAACCGGCCGGCTCGGTGACTTGAAAGGGCCCCCTCACGAGCAGACCGTGCGCCTGGCCGAAGAGGCGAAACGAGCGTTCGACGACGCTCTGGCTGACGACCTGAACACGCCCGAGGCGCTCGCCGCCGTTCACGGCCTCGTGAACGAGGCTTTTCACGAAGTGGCGCTCGGGATCCTCACCACCAAGGGTGCTGAGCTGTTGCTTTCACGGCTGCGCGAGATGGACGCCGTCTTCGGGGTCTTCCTTCCCGTCACCGAGGAGGATCACCTTTCCTCGGAAGAGCAGGCGCTCTTCGACGAACGCCAGGAGGCTCGGCGGCGGCGCGATTTCACAAGGGCGGACGCGGCCCGCGCGCGCTTGGAAACCGTTGGCATCCTCCTCGAGGACACTCCCAAAGGGACGGTGTGGCGTCGCCGGCGCTGATCCGGCTTGCGCCGCAGAGGATTGAGTATCGGTGGGATATGGAGCGGGAAACGGGATTCGAACCCGCGACTTCGACCTTGGCAAGGTCGCACTCTACC
>DATMQU010000531.1:0-3507 GCA_035566715.1 Vicinamibacteria bacterium | reverse complement strand
CGAGGACGTTCGTGACCTAGGTGGGGTCTCGTTTGCTGCTCACCCCTTGAGCCCTCGGAGGTCTTTTCAATGGACGGGATGGGACTTGCCCGGCCCATGGGGCCTTGAGCTCTTGAATGGCGACAGCCAATGGCGTGAGGCGAGCCGATGGACGCTCTTCCAGACGGCCGCCCTCTACGGTCTGAACCCGCGGTACGCCCTTCTTGCAAGCCTGGTGTCGCCAGACGCCACGCTCCGTCGTTGGGACTCGCTCCTGGAGGAGCGTGATGTTCCGGGAATCGTTGGAGCGGATGCCCACAGCCGCATCGTGGTGGGAAGAGGCAACGTTCTCCGCTTCCCGTCCTACGAGTCCAGCCTTAGCGTGGCTAAGAACCACGTATTGCTTGACTCCTCCTTGACGGGTGATGAGCGGCAGGATGCCCGCAGCATCATTTTAGCCCTCGCTCAAGGACGGTCATACATCGGACTTGATGCCCTGGCACCTGCTGACGGCTTCTACTTCTTCGGAGAGAGCGGCCGAGAGCGCTGGAGGATGGGCGATACAGCCCCCGCCTCGAGCCGCCCAACGCTCGAGGCGGGGGGGGCGCTACCCAAGGGGACGCACGTCCGCCTTCTGCGGGACGGCAACACCGCTGTCGAGGGTCTGGGGCACGTCGCCCTCCCGTCTGCCGCTCCAGGTGTTTACCGCGTGGAATGTCGGGTGCCGGGCTGGCCTATTCCTTGGATCCTGTCCAACCCGATCTACGTGTTTGACGAGACCCAGAAGGCTTCGCGGCAACGCCGGGCCGCTTGGCCGCCTCCTCCCGACCCCCCGTCGAAAGTGACCCTGCTCGACTCCTTCGAGGGCCACACCGTCTTTGAAGGAGCGTCCGATTCTCTGTCGCGCCTGAATGTTCCGATTCTCGATCCGCATGGGGGAGTGGGTGGCAGCGGCGCCGCGCGCATGGAATTCCATCTGGGGGTACCGCAGCCCGGGCACCCACACACTTTCTGCGCGATCACAAACAGAGCTAAGCGAGACCTTTCGGGGAAAAGCGGCATAACGTTCTGGATCAGGGCGGACGGCGTTTACCGACTATGGGTACAGGTTCGCGATGAAAATCCAGCATCGACCGATGATGGGACGGAATGGTGGTTCGCATCGGTGCGGACATCTCCCGAGTGGCGTCACGTTGCCGTTCCCTTCCAGCGTTTTCGCTCGATCGACAGGCACACCGATGGACGACTCGACCTCGATAAAGTTCGCGCGATCGTCTTTGTCTTGGACAAGGGAGCGGTAAAGGTGGGCACCTCGGGCACGATCTGGCTCGACGATGTCGGCTTTTACTAACGCCCAAAGGCTGTGAGGGTGAGTTGGGGGATCCGTCGGGTCTGACGGGCACGGTCGGGACTCTTCCTCGGACCCTGCATATCTCAGCGGCTGCGTGTCGACTACCCAATGCCCTGTATTCAAAGCGCTTCAACCCGCGCAAGTTACAAGGGGTACCAAAGCCGCGCGCATTGTCCTGGATGAAACGGAGCTACTCCAGACTGTGCCGGTGATGCTTCAGGGATGGGTCCATGGCTCCTGGGACCTCCCTTCAACGTTGCTCCTGGAGGCCTGAGGTCATACTCGGCCACCCGACGAGCCGGGCGTGATCAGCAAGGCCGCCAGCATGGCCACTCCGATGAGCGCATAGATCGCGCGGTAACGCGCCTGCAAACGGCGCATGCTCTCGAAGCTTAAGCCCTCCAAGACAGTTGTCAGCGACCAATAGAGTTGCAAGAGGCAGAGGAGGGCGAGGCTGGCGAGGCGGCCTGGGATGATGCCGGCGGCCGCGAGCACGACCAGCTGAACGTAGGAGAGGGTGAAGACGACCAGGCCGGCGATGAAAGTCGGCATCTTCCCGAAGCGCACGGCGTTGGTCTTGATCCCGTTGCGAACGTCGCCGTCGAAATCTCGTACTTCCTGATTGAGGTGCCCGGCTGCAAACACCAAGCCAAAGAAGAGAGCGAGGGCCAAGGTACGCCCGTTGATGACCCCGAAAACCGAGGAGCCGAGCAGGAAATGCAGAGCGCCCCCAACAAGATGGAGGATCGAGCCGAGGACAGGGACGCCCTTTGCCGGCGACCGCGGTCGAGAGTAGAAAAAGCTGAGGGTAGCGATGGCGGCGGCGAGCAACAGCGGTCGCTCCCCGAGCAAGCTGAACAGCGCGAGGCTGAGCACGAGCAGGGCGATCCACAGCCGCCGGATTGAGGTGCGGCTTATGCCCTTGGTTGCAAAGACACCTGCAACTCTGCTGGGATCGTTGAGGTCGGCGTCCGCCCCCGCCCAGTCATTGAGCACGAAGATGTGCGTTACGAGCAGGATACTGGCGGCGCCGAAGACGAGCAGCGCTCCCAGCCGGTCTGCGCTCACTGCCCCCATGGCGAAGGCAGCGCCGAGAAAGGGCGAGCCCTGCAACACGAGGATGTCGCCATAGCGGATGCACGAAAGGTACCGGCCAACGAGCCCAGCGGGGGCCGACTGGCCGGCCCTTTGCGCGGGAGCGACCAATCCTTCTCTCGCGTCGCCCGGCCCAACCGAGAGGGGGGCGCTACGGGGGGGGTGTTGTGCCACCATTGCGGTGAGCGTTCTCCACGAACAACCGGAGCCAAAGGGCATACCCGAAGTCTTCCGACCAGTAGAACCGCGGAGTGTGGGCAGTGAGGTCGTTGTGATAGAGCAGGGGCGGCGTCCGGCGCACGAACGAAAAGCCGTCCTTCGCGAAGCTCGTCAAAGCGGCGATTATTTCCGGTGAGGTGGGACCTTGTCCATCCCCGCGCAACAGCCGATCGAGGAGCCGACCCGCGGCGAGCCACGCCTCCTGGCCGCCCCCCGGCGTGCGCAGCCGAGCCTCGGGAACGCTCAGCGGACAGCCAGCCCGGCGGAGGTCAGACTGCCGCAGCAGGGGCACGAGAGGCGCTACCTGGTAGTAGACCCAGAGCCTGTCTTCGTCGAGCGACCTGCCGAGAGCGCCACACAGCGCCCGAGCGGCGGGTGGCTCCGATTGTGCCAGGAGCAAGAGCACATGCATCTGTATGGCGGCGTCCGTCGGGTTCGGGTCCTCCCCAGGGTCGATGCATTCATAGTGGTCACGGGGCGCCAACCATGTGCGGTAGAGGCCCTCGCGGGTGCGGTACCGCGCGAGGACCACGAGTGCGCGCGGCAGCAGTGCGCGGCGGTCGCCGCCGGCAAGCCTCCAGACAAGTGCGGTGTCGTCCGCATCCGGCGAAATGACGCAGCCCAGAGAAGGAATCGTTGGCCCATCGGGGCGGCCGTGATAACGCACGAGCCCGCTCGGCTCGATCTGACCGCCCAGGTGTGCGCGGGCGCGGTCGAGGTCCTGGCCGAGGCCTACCGCCGCCGCTATTGGGTCGAGCAGATCGATCAGCATCGCGGTGAGGAAGGTGTTCATCTCCTGCCGCGGGCCCGCGAAGCGCGGCGCCGCGGTATAGGAGGTGAGCCAAGAGCCCGCCCGCTGCTGG